>CAZHOC010000573.1:0-4548 GCA_964534295.1 uncultured Bacteroidia bacterium
TCCCTAAGCTGTCAAAGCTCGGTTCCCCTACTTGGAAAGCCACCAAGGCCAAGACCAAAAAGCGCATCAAAGAATTAGCGTTCGACTTGGTCGATCTCTACGCCAAGAGAAAAAGTACCAAAGGTTTTGCTTTCGAACCAGATTCCTATCTGCAACAAGAGTTAGAGGCCTCCTTTATGTACGAGGATACGCCTGACCAGCTCAAGACCACGGAAGAGGTAAAGACTGACTTGGAAAAACCTTATCCGATGGACCGGCTGGTATGTGGGGACGTTGGTTTTGGTAAGACTGAAATTGCGATCCGGGCTGCTTTTAAAGCTGCCGTCAATGGCAAACAGGTTGCGATACTCGTGCCTACGACTATTTTGGCGCTACAACACTACAAGACCTTCCGCAATCGTCTCAAAGATATGCCGGTAACGGTGGATTATGTCAACCGTTTTAAGTCTACCAAAAAGATCAAAGAAACCCTGAAAAAGGTCAGTACCGGTGAGGTGGATATTTTGATTGGTACACATAGAATTGTATCTAAAGACGTCAAATTCAAGGATCTCGGTCTGATGATCATCGATGAGGAGCAGCGCTTTGGCGTTAATGTCAAAGACAAGCTCAAACTCATGAAGGCCAACGTTGATAGTTTGACCTTAACGGCAACGCCTATCCCTCGGACCTTGCAGTTTTCATTGGCGGGTATTCGAGATCTGTCGGTCATTACCACTCCACCCCCCAACCGCCAGCCGATTGAGACCGTAGTTTCGACTTTTTCGCCCACAATGCTGCGAGATGCGATCATCTATGAGTTAAAGCGTGGAGGACAGGTTTACTTTATCCATCCCAGAGTAAAGGATATCGAAGAGGTTGCTGCCTCGATCAAAAAGCTAGCTCCAGATGCACGCATCGGGATAGGACATGGACAAATGGGAGGCGAAGCCTTGGAAAAGGTGATGACCAATTTTATCGAAGGCGCATACGATATCTTAGTCGCAACTACCATTGTAGAGTCTGGCCTTGACATTCCTAACGCCAATACCATTATCATCAATGAGGCGAATAAATACGGCTTGGCTGACCTGCACCAGATGCGCGGTAGGGTAGGTCGTTCCAATCGTAAGGCCTTCTGTTATCTTTTGGCCCCGCCTGAGATTTCATTGACACAAGACGCGAAAAAGCGCTTGCGAGCGATGGAAGAGTTTTCCGATTTGGGCAGCGGTTTTCATATCGCCTTACGAGATTTGGATATCAGGGGAGCAGGTGACCTTCTTGGACCGGAGCAAAGTGGTTTTATTCACGAGATTGGATACGATATGTATCACAAAATCCTCGATGAAACCATTCGCGAGCTGAAGGAAGAACACTTTGCCGATCTCTTCCCCGAAGAAGCCAATCGCCGCAAGGAGATCATGGCCGAAGACTGTAAGATCGATCTCGACCTGGATATCCGCATGCCAGAGGTTTATGTGCCGAGTATTCCTGAACGTTTAAAATTCTACCGCCGTATTGCGGGGGCAGAAAAAGAAGAAGACCTTCGCGGCATCCAGCGTGAGATGATAGACCGCTTTGGCCCCATGCCGGCTTCTGTATTGGCTTTGTTTGACGCTACCCGCATTCGTGAGAAAGCTCGTCGTGTGGGATTGGAGCGGATCGTGTTGAAAAAGAATGTCCTACGCCTCTACTTTATTTCGGACGCCCAATCGAGCTTCTTTGCCTCCGATGCCTTCAATCGAGTATTGTTATACGTACAGACTTTTACCGCCAAGGTACGCATCAAGGAGAGTCCCAAATATCTGTCTTTGATTTATGAAGATGTAGAGGGCATCAAAGATGTACTAGGGCGCGTAACTGAGCTTTATGACTTCGTCCACTTCGTACCAGAGGAAGCCGACCAATTAAGTCCTGAATCCTGATAGAATTTGATTTGTTGGAGCGGCGCGTTTTGTACCCGCTGGGGGCAGTCTGCTTTTTGTTTTGGGCACCGCTGCGCGGAACGATTATCCCTTTTTTCTAACTTTTTAAAAATTATTCCACCGAACCGTAAATTTTGGCATTACAATTGATCTATACCTCATCGAAGGATTTAATTAGAATATGAGTTTAGCGTTCCCCGAAGGGAATTGATACTAAACATTGCATATAAGAACTGCTTTAACCTGCAAACAGCCGATCTGTGGACCAAAAAATTTGGGAGCGGATCGGTTTTCTTTTGTAGATGTTTTACTTTTTGCCAATTCGCTTGGAAAATAGGCCTGTTTGCGAGCAATTTGTGGGTGATGATAAATCCTGCTCGTATCTGTCTCATCATTCCCGCCTATAATGAAGCCACCGTTGTGGTTCCATTGCTATCATCTCTGTTAAAGTTGGGCTATCAAGTGGTCTTGGTGGATGATGGTTCTACAGACGATACGCAAGCTTTATTGAGTGATCTTGCGATTCATTATATACGACACAGGATCAATTTGGGGCAAGGAGCAGCCTTACAGACAGGCATGCAATATGCCAAGGGCTTAGAGGCGGATTACTTTGTGCATTTTGATGCAGACGCTCAACATGATTACCAAGAGATCCCCAAACTGATTGCCCCCTTGGTGGAGGACAAGGCAGACATTTGTCTTGGTTCGCGCTTCCTGCAAGATCACAACGAAGTACCAATGGCTAAACGTATGGTCCTCAAAGGGGCTATTCTGATCAATGCTTTGTTTACTGGCTTGTGGTTGTCCGATGCCCATAATGGCTTTAGAGCCATGAATCGAAAGGCCCTAGAAACGATTTATTTGCGTGAAGCGGGCATGGCCCACGCTACAGAAATTCTGTCTGAAATTAAGCGCAATCAGCTTCGCTATGAAGAAATAGCGGTACATATTTCCTATCATGGCTATGCCAAGGAAAAAGGCCAATCGATATGGAATGCCTTTAATATTTTGTCTGATCTGATCATCCGCAAAATTTTCCCCTTATGAAACCGATACAGTGGATACTGGTGCCTGTCTTTTTGTTTTTGATGGTCAGCCTTGGCAGACGGCTCAAGGGGCAGCCTGTATTGAGATTGCTAGTATGGGGACTCTTAATCGCAGGGATAATTTTTACGGTCTTTGAAGACAGTAGCACTTTTCTGGCCAATGCATTAGGAATTGGACGAGGCGTGGACATGGTAATTTACTTGAGTCTCTTGGGATTGGGCCTAAGCAGTTTGATGTTGTATCTGCGTACGAGACGGCTAGAGCAGCGTTTGGCGGAGATCGTTCGAGAACAGGCCATTCAAGAAGTTGATAAACCTTAAAATTTGCCATGAAAAAACTATTACTCAAGATCATCTTTTGCGTTCCGATCCTTTTCTCCTTTGAGGCGAAAGCCCAGGAACTTTTCCTGTACAAAGAGATTGATACGGTAAAACTGTATCTAGAAGTTTATTCTCCTCCTAGCCTTGACGAAAGCACTCTATTGCCGGCGATGGTGTTTTTCTTCGGTGGCGGTTGGAAGTCTGGCAATCGGGAACATTTTATTCATCACGCCCAATACTTTTCCCAAAGAGGCATCGTCTGCTTTTTGGCCGATTATCGCACCCACAATAAACACAAAACGGATCCCTTCACTTCTTTAAATGATGCAAAGTCAGCTATGCGTTATGTTCGTGCAAACGCTGAGAAGTTTGGAATTGATCCTAATAAGGTTATTGCCTCAGGTGGTTCTGCAGGAGGACATCTCGCTGCATCCACGGCTTTGATCAAAGCCTATGATGATCCAAGCGATGATTTGCATGTAAGTTGTGTTCCTAACGCTTTGGTGCTCTTCAATCCTGTCATAGACAATGGTCCTGGTGGCTATGGTTTTGAGAGAGTAGGGGAGGCATTTGACGATTTTTCCCCGCTGCATAATATCCGATCCGGAGCTCCTCCAACGATTATCTTGCTTGGTACCAATGATCATTTGATCCCTGTGGAAACAGGAGAGTATTATGCAAAGATTATGGAAAGAGTAGGTAGCCGTTGTGATTTAATGCTTTATGAAGGCGGTAAGCATGGCTTTTTTAACTATCGAAATATTGAGTTTTACAAAAAGACGGTAGCAGCTGCTGATAGCTTTTTGCAGTCTTTGGGGTATTTGTCTGCTGAACCGATTGTAGAGATCAAATGATAAGCGTTCCGCGCTCCCGATAGCTATCGGGAGGCAAAAAAGAAAAAGACTCTCCTATAGCTAAAAACTAAAGCGGCAATATCCCGTATAAAAATTGCTTGCTGCCTAACGCAAAATGTCTATATTTGCAGCGTGTATCAAGCACACCGGGCCTATAGCTCTCCCGAAAGCTTTCGGGAGGTTAGAGCAACATTCCACCCTTCATGGCTGCTTTTTGTTACATCCTGCATAGTGAATCACTAGGTAAGTTTTACATTGGTGTTACTAGCCTCAAACCTGAAGAAAGATTAGACTTTCACCTTGACGGAAGATATGGTAAAAAATCTTTTAGTGCTGCTGCTAATGACTGGAAAATTTTTTACACAGTAGAATGTGAAAGCCCTATGCAGGCAATGAAAATAGAAAGACATATAAAAAGGA
>CAZHOC010000574.1:0-4543 GCA_964534295.1 uncultured Bacteroidia bacterium
TGAGAGTTTGCCGCAGTTTCCGTCTCCACTTTTGCAGCGTCCGGTTGAGCATGGGATGATAGATGGCCTGCCTTATGTGATTTTGCCCTATTGCCAATATGGTTCTGCTCATCAATGGGCCGGTAAACTTAGTGAAAGTGAGCTGGCTACCTTCATGTACCAAGGAGCCAAGGCCCTCAAAATGCTGCATGAGGCAAATCCTCCTATTCTGCACCGCAATCTCCATCTGTTCAATTTTTTGATTGATCAGGATCTCAATTATGTATTAAGCGATGTAGAGCTTTCAGGCGCTTTGCGCAATATTTGTGAGCAAGAGGAAGAGGGCTTTATTCACAAGGCTTATCAAGCCCCTGAGACTTTTCAGGACGGCACCTACGGTCCCGAGGCAGACATTTTTTCCTTTGGGATGTGTATGTTTCAAATGGCGACGGGTAAAACCGCCTTTGGACCCCAAGGAGGGCAGCGTCTATTGCATTGGGTGCAGACTCCTAAATTACCGGATTACTTTTCCGATCGATTTAATCAAATAGTTCAGGTTTGTATTGGTCGAGTGCCTTCGGGCCGGCCAAGTGCTGATATTTTGGTCCGCCTCGCGGAACGCTATCTCGCGGAAGAAGAGTGGAAATCAATCCCCGGCTTTTCCTTTGGAGTTGGGCGTTCTGCGAAGAAGAAAAACCCTCTTATCTCTCGCTTAAGCGTAAGTAAACCCAAAAAAGAAAAGGTTAAGCCACAGGCCAAAGTCAAAGCCAAAACCAAAGCAAAGCAGAAGGCTAATCCTTATGCTTCTGCCGGCAAAAAAAGTTTCAATATCAGCGCAAAGTGGTTGATCCCTGCTTCTGTGGCCTTTGGCATTGGCATTACCCTCTACTTTATCAATCCGCTGCTAAATATTGGGGCTGAAACCTCTAAGCCGGAAAAAGAAGAAATTGCCCAAGGGCCAATATTTGCGCCCACTCCTGCTTCCGAACCTATCGAACAGCCGCAGCAGATTGATGCAAACGCTTCTGACTTTGTGGCGGAGGAAACACCTAAAACAGAAGAAGAGAAATCTACCAGAGCTCCACTTGAAGAACCCTCAAGTGAGACTGCTGCCAAAACGGAAGGCTTGGCGCAGCCTGCAGAAAAGCCAGTTGAGAAGCCCAAAGAGGCCATGACGCTCCCTCAACCTGAGGCTCCAAAACCTGCTATAGAGCAAAAGCAAAGTAAGCCGGAAAGCAGTCCTAAACCGGCCTCCTTTCGGATAAAGTCAAAAGATCTTAGAGACTTGAAAGCTTTAATCTCGTCTACTAATCAATTAGAATCTCAAATCTCTGATCTGGCTTTTAAAAGTGATAGTCTCAGCAAAAATGATCAAGCCTACCTGCAGCAAGTCAATAGCGAATTGAATTTATTGAGTAAACAGGTCGAGGGTAGAGTAGTGTTTGATGCTTCTGGTTCAATATTGGGCTGGAAAAAAGATATCAATAATGCTTCCTGGCTTAAACAAATGAATGCTTCGATAAGACAACACAAAGGAAACCTTAAACGCATACAAGAAAGTATCCCGTAATTTTGCCTAATAACCTCCCGCAACAACCCATAGACCACCCTCGCTTATTTGCCAAAAAGTATAAACTTAGCCGCCCAATCCCCTCTAATAATGGGATTGAGCTTTGGTATGGTGAATCTGCTGGTCAAGCACATTGGGTGTATTATTTTCCCTTGGAGACGCCTGAGGCCCACAAAGCTTGGGCAAATTGGCAAACTAAATGGCAGCAAATTCGGGCAGCCCAAGGTCCAAAATCCTTAGCCATTGCGCTAGAAGGGCAGATAGAGCTTGATAAAGGAGTTTTGGCTTTTCAGGCTCCTCTGGGGCAAGCGATCGATAAAGAGGAAAAGACTTTTTCAGAACTTGAATTAGCCTTACTCTTATTGGATATGAGCCAGGCATTAGTGGCCCTCAGTGAACAAAATGCCTCCATGACGATTGTGCCGTCTATGATCTATAGGCGGCCGGAAGGCGGCTTTTTACTTCATGCTTGGGGCTTAGAAGAAGTCTACGACTTAGCGATGGCGCCTCAAAAATGGGTAGAAGATGCATATAAAGCCCCTGAATTATTTGATCAATCATCAGTTTCCGGATTACAGTCAAGTATTTTTTCTCTTGGAGTCAGTCTTTATCAGCTCGCTTCTGGGAAATTGGCTTATGGACCCAAAGGAGGGGAAAATCTTAGCCCTCATAGCCAAGGTCTGGCCCCATTAGCTCAATATTCGGATCGTTTTAATCACATTTTGGGCTTGATGATGGCTTATAAAGCTGACCGTAGGCCGAGTGCCGATACTCTTTTTCGATTGGCGAGTACTTTTATCAAGGAGCAACACTGGAAATCGGTGGGAGGGCTTTCTTTTGGTCCTAATCTTTCCGGGACTCCGCTTACCAAAGAATCGACTCCAAAGCCGAATAAGCGTTCTCCGCAGGAGCAAAAAGAAAAACCAAAAGCTCCTAAAGTAGAGGAGACTACTAGTAAATCACGAATCAATCTCTGGGTTGGCATCATCGCTATTTTGGGCATGACACTTGGCTTTGGGCTTTGGTGGAATAGTGGGGAGGAAGAGGAAGCCGTCAGTGCGGTAGTCGAAAGTCCAGTGGTAATGCATTTGGACGATTTAGAATCCCTTTTTACTGCTCGCAATCAATTTGCTGACTTAATCCAGAACATGGAGGATAAGCCGAATTTGCCCCCTACAGAAAAGACTTTTTTGCGACTAGCACAAATGCAGCTGGCTAACTTGGATACCGACCTAGATAAAAAACTGCTGCATGAAAATGGTAATATCCGGGCTTGGAGAGAGGCACCGGATCGTAATTGGTTGCAGCAAATTCGCACTCAATTAGATCGTAACATTCAAAACTTGGAGTATTTACGTTGAGGGAGACTGCTTCGCAGAACGCTTATCTCCGCTTTAATAAGAAACGCTGGGATGCTTTGCTAGGGTGAAATGGAAAGTGGAACCCACATCTTCGGAGCTTTCAACCCAGATTTTGCCATGATGGCGATCAATGATTTTTCGACAGATAGGAAGTCCTAGACCGCTACCTTCATAGTCTACTTTGCTATGCAAACGCTTAAATAGAAGGAAAATCTGATCATGATAATCTTGGGCAATGCCGATACCATTGTCAGAGATACTAAAGTGCCAATAATCTTCCATGTCACGCCCACTAAGTACGATTTCCGGAGCGACATCTTCTCGCTTAAATTTGATCGAATTAGAAATCAAGTTCAGGAAGACACGATAAATCCCCGTCTCATGACCATGAATAAGCTCAGGCATATCCAAAATGATCAATACCCCTTTGTTCTCAATAATGGTCTCCTCTAAATCCGCTTTGATTCGTCTCATCAGACTAGCAGTAGAGATTTCCTGGAAGTCCATTGATTCATTACTTACTCTGGAGTACTGCAATAAATCTTGCACCAACTGATGCATATGTTTGGAGGCATCGAGGATCAGGTCTAAAAACTCGTTCGCTTCTTCGTTGAGATCCTTTCGATATCTCGAGGCCAAAATTTGGGTAAAACCGATGATTGTTCGCAGCGGTTCTCGTAAATCATGAGAGGCGATATAGGCGAATTTCTCTAATTCTGAGTTAGAGGAAATGTACTGTTTTAGCTTTTGATTGGCATTGTCAAGCTCAGCAACTTTCATGTCTAGCACCAGTTCTGCTTTGACATTATCCGTGATATTGCGGGAGTTGCCTTGGATGTAAAGTATTTCACCTTGGGCAGATTTCACGGGCACAAAGACGGATTCGAGCCATATTGTATCTCCTGCTTTGGTTTGAACGCGATAGCGAATTTCAGATTTTTCGGCAAGTTCAGCTTTGAGAATCTCTTTGATAAAACCTTGATCATCTGGATGCACGAGATCACACCAATTTGAGCCAGTTAGTTCCGCAGCTTCGTAACCTAAAAGATGCTTGATACTAGGAGAAAGGAAACTAATAGTGGTTTCTTCTTCACCCTTAAAGAGGGTGATGATATCTTGAGTGTGATTGGCAATGAGACGATAGCGTTCCTCGCTTTGTCTGAGCTTTTCAGCTTGCAATCTTTCTTCAGAAATATCTACCACTGTTCCGATCAACTCGGATACTTGGTTGTGCTCATCCAGTAGACCTGAGACACTAAGACTTGCCCAGATGATTTTGCCATCCTTACGGTAATAGCGCTTGATCATGGAGTAGGAGGGGGCCTCCTTATTGATGACCTGCATGCGCAATTCGTGATTGTATTCTCTGTCATCAGGATGGGTGAGTGCTCTAAAGTCGAGCTGCTGAAGCTCTTCTAGACTATATCCGATGATGCGTTCAAATGCAGGGTTTGCCTTGAGGACTTTTCCATCGGGAGAAATAAGCGTAACTCCTACTAGGGTGTTATTAAAGATCGACTCGAGTAGCTGCTGTTTATTCTTGAGCTGTTCGCTTATTTTCTTCTCTTCGCTAATATCTTGGATAGTAGCCATAAGGAAGGATTGGTGATCTTCCTCAAAATGGCGGACCCAT
>CAZHOC010000575.1:0-4542 GCA_964534295.1 uncultured Bacteroidia bacterium
GAGTATGAATGGTCACCACATATTCTTTCTTCTTATGGGTTTTTAGCTCAAAGTCTGAATTTTCTTCTTGAGCATAAACGCTTGCTGGTAGCGCAAGACTAAAAACTAGCAAAAGGCAAAAAATACGATCTATCATGTTATCTTAGTAAGGTCTATTAGCCGGTAAATTAGGAAAAGAATAGATAAAAAAAGTATCACTTGGATAGCTAATTATTATGCGAGTAGCCATCATTATCGGAATTTGTCTCACGGTTTTTTCATGTGCAGGTCCACAATCAGGTTCTCTAAGTCCAGATGTTCGATCTGAATTAGACAAACTGGCAGACAGCTCGATGGATTATCGGGAAAAATATTTCAATCTGTCTATTAGGATCGTGCAAATAATGGAAGAGGTGGCGGCAATCGAAAATGATGCTCAGGCCATTGCCAAATTGCGCGAATATATGTCTGATAATGATGTTGCGCTCAAAAGGTTAAAAAGTCAATTTGACGGTTGGCAAAAGCATGAAGATGATGAGGCGGTTGTTGCCTTCATCACGCATTATAATGAACAAGCTTCTGCCAGACGTATCCGTAACTTGGCTCCAAGGCTACATGGACGCTTTGCTTACGACAAATCTTATGTCGCTGATCTAGAAAGCTTGGTTCATTTGATTTCTATCCGAAGATAATGCAACCTTTTGGGTTTAGGCAAGTCCTTGAATCATACTAAACCACTTAAAATTAACTGATGAAAACCTTATTACGTACTACCATGGTGCTGACCCTATTGGCGTTGTGCGCACCCGCTCTTTTTGCTCAAACAATTGAAAAGCGCCGTGTAGGAGACTTCACCGGGGTTTCTGTAGGAGGAATCTTCAAAGTTGAGATTACTCAAGGTAGAAGTAGTAGTCTAGAAGTTGAGGCTTGTCCGGATGTACTCGATCATATCGAAACTTCGGTAAGCAATGGGATACTACATGTGGGTTTGAAGGATTATGATGGCGATTGCAAGGCGATCCTACATATTACGGTTGGTAAATTTGACTATTTAAATTTGTCAGGAGTCGTCAATCTGCACACAACCAATACGGTAAGACAAAGAGAGATGCACTTGTTGATGTCAGGAGCTACTAAACTGGAAGGTGATTGGAATATTGAGGAGCTCAAAATTGAAGCCTCTGGCGCTGCCAATATGCAAATGGATGGCAAATCAGAAGAAACTTATGTAGAAATGAGTGGTGCAGCGAAGTTGAGTGCATCAGACTTCATCACTAAAGAAATGGTTATTGAGATGAGCGGTGCGGCTAATGCACAAGTTCATGTTCTTGAAGAGCTAAACGCAGAATTGTCTGGAGCCGCCAACGTCAATTATAAAGGTAATCCTGAAGTTCGTAAAGAATTGTCCGGTATGGCCAACGTCAATAAAGGCTAAGACATACTTGGAATTATACATCCTTTTTTGCCTGTTCTGCTTCGCAGAACGGGCAATTTTTGTTTGTAGGATTACTGATTTTTCGCATTTGTTATTCGGAGGGGGAATCTTTAATTTATTATTAGTTACGGAAAGGGAAACAAGTATATGCTACTAAAAAGATTCCAAAAATATTTGAAGGTCGAGAAGCAATTCTCTGCCCATACTTTGGAAGCCTATACTTTTGACCTCAATCACCTAGCCGACTTCCTTGAGGCCGAATATGAGTATGATCTATTTGGTGGAGAAGACCTTACTAAAATAAGCCACAGGCAACTCAGAGCCTGGATGGGAGCTTTAATGGATGAGGGACTAAAGGCTAGAAGTGTGGCGCGCAAGCTCTCTAGCGCCAAAAGGTTTTTTCGCTATCTCCAAAAAGAAGAATTAATCGAGGCCAATCCTGCCAAAAGAGTCAAAATGCCTCGCTTTGAACGCAAGCTTCCCGCTTATCTTAAGGAGCAAGAAACTGAATACTTATTCGATAAGCTTGAATTCCCCAACAATTTTGAAGGTAAGCGAGATCGAGCGATGCTTGAACTACTGTATGGCTGTGGTCTACGCCGCAGTGAAGTAGTGAAGCTAAAAGCAGGAGATTTAGACATATTTAACCGCAGCGTTCGCGTAAGCGGCAAAGGAAATAAAGAGCGTTTGGTCCCCTATGGGCATCATGTGGCAGCGGCCTTGCAAGCCTATCTCCTTGAGGTTGAGGAAGCTGGCTTAAATCTGCATGAAGGTCTCTTTGTGAGAGGGGACGGGAAAGCGATTTATCCGCAACTGCTTTATAGAGTTGTGCGTAAATATTTAGAGCAAGTCAGTTCTTTGCAACAGAAAAGTCCTCACGTCCTGCGGCATACTTTTGCCACTCATTTGCTGGACAATGGAGCCGATCTTAATGCGATCAAAGAGCTCCTCGGACACAGTAGCTTAGCGGCTACCCAGGTGTATACGCACAACTCAATTGCTAAGCTCAAAAAAGTATTCCATCAGGCGCACCCCCGTGCGCAGAACCATAAATCTAAGTAATATGAAAGTTACCATTCAATCCATTCACTTTACCGCAGCGGCTCGTTTGAAAGACTATGTGCAGAAGAAGTGCGATAAGTTTGATCAATTTTACGACCGGATTGTGGATGGTAAGGTGATTTTGAAGCTTCAAAAAGAAGTGAAGGGATCGGACAAACTGGTTGAAATCCTAGTAAATGTACCTGGTGATACGCTCGTATCTAGCGAAGCAGGCTCTACTTTTGAAGAGGCGATGGATCTTGCTTCCGAAAAAATGAAAAAACAGATTAAAAGACACAAAGAAAAACTACGCTCACACGCTTAAAACGAATTTGACCTAATGGAACGAGCCCACTCATTGAGTGGGCTCGTATTTTTTATGCTATACAGGGATAAGCGTTCCGCGCAGCGGTAATCCCAAACTTACTTTAGATAACGAAAATCGTGTCCATCCTCAATAAGCTGTAAACTTTCGTAGATCAACTTAATGACATTAGCCACATCGTCTTGATGCGCCATTTCCACAGTGGTATGCATATAGCGCAAGGGCAAAGAAATCAGCGCAGAAGGTACGCCCATATTGGAGTAGGCAAAGGCATCAGTATCTGTACCAGTAGAGCGAGAAGCGGCTTCCATTTGATAAGGAATCTCATTGCCGTCTGCTGCTTTGCGAATCAATTTTAGCAGGTTATTATGTACCGCAGGGCCAACGGTGAGGGAAGGTCCATCTCCAGCCTTTACATCCCCTTTGGTGAGCTTATCGATCATCGGGGTGTGTGTATCATGAGTAACATCAGTAATGATCGCTACATCGGGCTGAATGCGCTCCGCAACCATTTGCGCCCCACGAAGGCCAATTTCTTCCTGTACGGCGTTTACCACATATAAGCTGTAAGGCAGTTCAATATTGTTTTCTTTAATCATGCGAGCCACCTCTGCAATCATAAATCCTCCGACGCGATTGTCTAAGGCACGACCGACATAAAACTGATCGTTTAGCACCATGAATTCATCCTCATAGGTAACCACGCAACCTACCTCGATGCCGAGCTCCTTGACCTCTTTCTTGGAACGGCAGCCGCAATCAAGAAAGATATTTTTTAGGGTAGGGTTTTGTTCTTTGTCTCCGCGTCGTGTGTGGATAGCAGGCCAGCCAAAAACTGCTTTGACGATGCCGCTAGCTGTATGGATATTTACACGCTTGGAGGGGGCAATTTGGTGATCTGAGCCGCCATTGCGAATAAGGGAAATGAAACCATCTTCATTGATATAATTGACGAACCAAGAGATTTCGTCAGCATGGGCTTCGATAACTACTTTGTAGTCTTTGCCGGGATTAATGACCCCAAAGACAGAGCCGTAAGCATCCACTTCGTAGGTGTCGATATATGGCTTGATGTATTCCAGCCAGAGTTTTTGCCCGCTACTTTCGAAGCCAGTAGGAGAGGGGTTGTTGATATATTGCTCCAAAAAGGCCAGCGATTCGGGCCGGATACTATCCTGAGTTGCCATGATATAAAGCTATTTTTTAAGAGGCCAAAGGTAGGAAATATTGGACTAACTACCACAATTAGCGTTATTTACGTCAAAAATAACTCTTATGCGTTCGCTAATATTTAATTCCTTACTCGCATTATTCGTTGCAGTTTTGGCTGCATGTGGTACTCAATCACAAACTACTCAGGCTCCTGAAGCAGAATCTGCGCCTGTAGCTAGCCAACCAGCTCCCGCCCCAGCTAATCCGCCTGCAACCGAATTTGTCTCCATGACAACGGCAGATTTTAGCAATATGCTCAGCAATTTGACGAATCCACAGCTGATAGATGTGCGCACTCCCGGCGAAGTGGAGGGTGGTTATATTCCCGGTGCCCGGAACTTTAATATCAATGGAGCGGACTTTGAGACCCAAATGGCGGGCCTTGATCCAGATTATCCTGTATTGGTTTATTGTGCGGCTGGTGGACGTAGTAAGCGGGCTGCCAAGGCTTTACTGGCTTTGGGATTTAAAGATGTTTATGAATTAGACGGCGGATTTACAGATTGGAAGGCCAAGGGTATGGAAATTGAAGTAAAATAGTATATCTTTG
>CAZHOC010000576.1:0-4533 GCA_964534295.1 uncultured Bacteroidia bacterium
TATAAAGTTAGAAATCGCGAAATCTGAGTCAAAACGCATACAGAGTCGCTTTCTCGCAATAAGATTCCCAAAATCGCCCTCCCCCCCTATCGTAGCTGGGCTGACATCCTGAAGTGGAATCTTAGAGAAAATGTACCTGGCGAGTTTCCTTACACAGCGGGTGTATTTCCGTTCAAACGTGAAGGGGAAGATCCAACCCGTATGTTTGCCGGAGAGGGTGGACCAGAGCGCACCAATAAACGCTTTCACTATGTCTCTCTTGGCCTGCCTGCGAAGCGTCTCTCAACGGCTTTTGACTCGGTTACGCTTTATGGCGAAGATCCTGCTTATCGACCTGACATCTACGGCAAGATTGGTAACTCAGGAGTTTCGGTTTGTAGCCTTGATGATGCGAAGAAGCTATACTCAGGTTTCAACCTTTGTAATCCAAGCACCTCCGTTTCCATGACCATCAATGGTCCTGCGGCGACTGTATTGGGCTTTTTTCTCAACGCTGCCATTGATCAGCAATGTGAGTTGTACATCAAGGAGCAAGGCTTAGAAGCTGAGATTGAAGCAAAAATCGAAGCCATTTACCAAGCCAAAGGCAAGGAGCGTCCTCGCTATCAAGGTGAACTACCAGAAGGCAATGACGGCCTAGGCCTCATGCTGCTTGGGGTTACGGGTGATGAGGTTTTGCCCGCAGAGGTTTATCAAGAAATCAAGGCCTCGGCCATGTCTAAAGTGCGAGGTACAGTTCAGGCTGACATTCTGAAAGAAGATCAAGCGCAAAACACCTGTATTTTCTCCACTGAGTTTTCACTCAAATTGCAGGGAGATGTACAGCAATACTTCATTGACAACAGCATTCGCAACTTCTATTCAGTTTCGATTTCTGGTTACCATATCGCTGAAGCAGGGGCCAACCCAATCAGTCAGCTAGCCTTCACGCTTTCCAACGGCTTTACCTTCGTTGAGTATTATCTCTCGCGGGGCATGAATATCGATGACTTTGCGCCTAACTTATCCTTCTTCTTCTCCAACGGAGTTGATCCAGAATATGCAGTGATCGGCCGTGTGGCTCGTCGTATTTGGGCCAAGGCGATGAAGTTGAAGTACAAAGCCAACGATCGTTCGCAAAAGCTTAAGTATCATATTCAGACTTCTGGACGTTCGCTACACGCGCAGGAGATCTCTTTTAACGATATCCGTACTACCCTGCAGGCACTTTATGCGATCTATGACAACTGTAACTCATTGCACACCAACGCCTATGATGAGGCGATCACCACGCCTACCGAAGAGTCAGTGCGTCGTGCGATTGCCATTCAGATGATCATCAACCACGAGTTGGGGATGACCAAAAATGAAAATCCGTTACAGGGAGCTTTCATCATTGAAGAGTTGACCGACCTCGTAGAGGAGGCTGTTTTGATGGAGTTTGACCGTATTACGGAACGCGGCGGTGTACTCGGAGCAATGGAAACCATGTACCAGCGTAGTAAGATTCAGGAAGAGTCTCTCTACTACGAAAGTCTCAAGCATACGGGCGAATATCCTATCATTGGTGTAAATACATTCCTCTCTGATGAAGGATCTCCTACCGTGATTCCGGAAGAGATTATTCGTTCTACGAAGGAGGAAAAACAACTCCAGATCGAACAGCTAGCTGCCTTTCAAGAGCGTAATACCGAAGCAGGCAAAGCTGCCTTGCATAATCTCCAACAGGTCGCCATCCAAAATGGCAATCTCTTTGAGGCATTGATTGAGGCCACCAAAGTTTGCTCTTTGGGTCAGATCACTCATGCTATGTATGAGGTAGGAGGACAGTATCGTCGCAATATGTAATACCTAAGAGGTTTAACTATGTAGGTTCGGCATGTAAGCGGGACCTACACTAATTTAATTAGCATTTTCAAGGCTCAAATACTAATTTTAGCCGTCATGCGAAATGAAATGCTAGATCCTTTTGCGGCATCTGATGATGAACGCCACCTCCGTCCACAGGAGTTAGGGGATTTTACCGGCCAAAAAAAGCTTACCGATAATCTCAAAATCTTTATCGAAGCGGCTAAGCTAAGAGGCGAAGCCCTTGATCACGTACTTTTGCATGGCCCTCCCGGCTTGGGCAAAACGACGCTCTCTTTTATTGTGGCCAACGAGTTGAACGCTCAAATCACCACTACTTCTGGACCAGTCTTAGAAAAGCCTAGTGATCTCGCTGGCTTGCTGACCAATCTTGATGAAGGTGATGTGCTCTTTATTGATGAGATTCATCGTCTTTCCCCTGTGATCGAGGAGTATTTGTACTCAGCCATGGAAGATTTCAAGATCGACATCATGGTGGAGTCAGGCCCCAACGCCCGAAGCATCGAAATTTCGCTCAATCCCTTTACCCTAGTTGGCGCAACTACTCGGGCGGGTCTTTTGACCTCTCCTATGTTGGCTCGTTTTGGGATCAATGCTCGTTTGGAGTACTATGATGCAGAAACGCTGCAACGAATCATTCAACGTTCGGCAGGCGTACTCGATGTACCGATTAAAGCAGATGCAGCCTTGGAGATTGCCCGAAGAAGTCGAGGGACGCCAAGGATTGCCAATAGACTGCTGCGCAGAACGCGAGACTTTGCCCAAGTGAAGGGAGACGGCACTATCACCTTTGACATTGCTTGTACCACGCTTGAGGCCCTCGAAGTAGACGAAGCCGGTCTGGACGATATGGATGCCAAAATCCTGCTTACGATTATCGATAAGTTTAAAGGCGGTCCCGTGGGACTGAATTCTATTGCTGCCTCAGCAGGCGAGGAAGCGGAAACTATCGAAGAGGTTTATGAACCTTATTTGGTGATGGAAGGCTTTATCAAACGCACCAATCGCGGCCGTGTCGCCACAGAAAGAGCCTATCATCATTTTGGGCGTATGCCAGGTAGCGATCCTAGTCAGGGAACCTTATTTGCTTAGCTTTAGCGACTAACGAAGCTTAAGAAAAAGGGCGCCCAGAATACTGGATTGCTTTTACTTCTTTTTACTGTTTCGAAGGAATTACCCTCGTAAAATAAGTTTCGAGTAATACTCAGCTTATCCTCAGCATGATCCTCCGCTAAGTACGCTTGCATCGCTGCTTGTAAAGCATAATCCGCATCCATAGTCTGATAGTTACGATGGAAGGCAAGCATAATTTTTTGCGTAGCTAAATCCGATGCAGGCCATAATGCCCCTAATATCTGACGGGCACCAGCTGTAAAAAAGGCAGCTTGTAGGCCAAAAATTTCATCCGCAGCAATCCCTTCATCACCCGATCGTCCTCTTTGACCTCGCTTGCCTGAATGGCAAGCACTTAATATCACCAAGTCTGCATTTAGCTCCCACTGGCTAATCTCTAAACCGTCAATAGCCCCATCTTGTAAAAATAAGCGGGTTTCCATCGGGTTCTGAGCGTTTTGCGAAGCATTTTCCCCATGTAAGGCCAAATGAATAGTATCATAAGTAGAAAGCTTCCCGGCTTTAGCCAATTGCCGAATGTCTTCTACCCGCACTGCTTCATTTAACAATACTTTTAGACTGCCTTCTGGGTATATCTTTTGTAGATCATGCACTTCTTGCCAAGCGCCTGGAAGAGAAGCCAAATTGTAGTGAAGAAGTTGAAATTTCTCCACCCCCATTGCTAGAGTATTCTGTTTCCGATTCTCGGAACGCTCAGTTAATACTGCACTCAGATTCGGGAAATAGCTACAGGCAAAGCTTTCAAATAAAAAGCTCCCCTCCCTTTTTACCGCATGAAAAGGGAACAGGTGTAGTATCTGATGAGGAGAGATGCGCAGGCGCTTTTTTGCACCTATCACTTGAAAAATTTCCTCGTGGAGCAAAAGACTACCCATGCGATCAAGTAAGGCTTGGTCAATCCCGCTACGACCATTGGATTCCCCAATTTGAGATAAGAGAGTCTGTAGAGCAGCTAGGCTAGCTTCATCAAAAATTTGTCGACTAATTTTGAAGTCATCCTTACTAATCCCTATGATGAGTAGAACCTCATCTGCTAACCAAAAGTAAGTACAGATCGCTTCTTCCTCGCTAAGGCTATTTTGGATTTTACTTACGCTGGGCCTTGCTAAAGCTTGCTTGATGGTTCTTTGGGTCGCAAGCAAAGCAAAAAGTTGACTGCGTTTTTCTTGTAAAGCTTCGATCTCTTTTCCAGAAGCAGTTTGAATTTGTGTATCTAGTGCCTCGATTTCCTTCCGAATTTCCTGACCATCGGCTCGTTCACTCGCATTTAGCCCCGCTAAGAAGAGACGCATACTTGCACTTGCTTTGGCCAAACTCATTCGGTGCATGAGTAGATCATAATCCTCCGCCTTCCAAGCCATAAAAACCCCAAGCTGATAAAATGACACCTTGCCTTCCATGAAGGCGTTTTGCTGATACGAGGGTCCTAGGTGATAACGGTATTTCTCCACTATATCGATCGCCTTTTCTACATGTTCTGCGATGGCCTCCTGTTCGCCTGTTGCTGCGTAGCTTTGTAACAACTCATCATAATAAAATAGCGCGTCTTCA
>CAZHOC010000577.1:0-4526 GCA_964534295.1 uncultured Bacteroidia bacterium
TAAAATCTCAAATTGTCATTCCGAGCCCCGTCGAGGAAACTTTGTAGGTGAGCGCCTAAATGCCGCCCAAAGAGATAAGCGTTCTGCGAAGCAGTAGCCCAAAATCTATCTAATCTCCACACCTTCCAGATCAGCCAACTTTGCACGGACGCCCCAACCTCCCATCTGCTCACTGACGGCAAAGGTGATGACGTTTTTGCCGGGTTTGAGGGCCAAGTAAATCGCATCGAAATAGCCAATCGTGCCTAGATAACGATAATCACGGGTCCGAAATTGGCGCTGACCACTGTAAACTAAGGTGCCATTGACATAAACATGAGCGATATCGCTATAGCCAAAATCCAACTGTTTGATTTGCTCACTCTCAGATTCAATCGTAAAACGAGCCAAAACGGTATTGATTTCGTCAGTAGTGCCTGAGCGTTGGGCTAGGTTAAGGGTGCCTGTATACTCGACTGGGTATCTTTTCCAGCTGCGCTGAACGCTCATCTCTTCAGCAAGCCAGGTTTTGCCTGCTAGCTCACTTCCATTAAAACCTTCCGAAACCTCCCAATTCATCACCGTAGCAGCGGGCATAGGAGGGAGTTTAGGAGCTACCGATTTGATCTCAGGATCATCTATCTTTTGGTAGCTAAAATTGGCGAAACGAGGTTCAGCCAAGAAGTTATAAACCCCTAGATAACCCGCCTTGGCTTCTTGCTTCAGTTCGAAGGCGTGGAAAGCAGGCGTCTCCATATCGTCGATATAAACCTCCATTTGCTGATCATTGATCACAAACTTGAGGTGCATCCACTCATTGTAGCGCCATTTGTGGGCCTTGCTATGGCCAGGTCCATGATACAGTTGCCAGCCCGCGATACCATTGTAGACCGGCGTATACTGCATCGCATCAGGATTGCCTGATTGGTGAGCTCGCATATAGTACTCTTCATGGTGGTGAGGCTCAGTAATACGAAAATGCAGCCCAAAAAATCCACGATTGGCAGGGAAGGATACATCATATTCGATGATGCCATTTTTGAACTCTACCTCCGGTAAACGCGCCTTTCCGTCTTTTAGCCATAAACTTTCCTTGCCTTGATAGCTTCCCAATTCATAATCACCTTCAATCACCCAATCAGAGGCAGAAAAAGGTATGGACACAGTTTCCTGTGCCCATAGGTTATAAACAAAAAACATCAAGATTAAGAGGAATAAGCTTTTTTGTTTTATCATAATTTCTGTGTTTTTGTATGGGAGCAATTACTGCTTCTTTGGCAGTAATTATGGCAACAAAAGCCGTTTATTTTCCGGTCATTTATGGTTTTTTTGTTTAAAACAGCCTTTTCATGGATTCAGAGCTAATTCATCTCAATCGCCTCAAACAGAGGATCGCCGAGCAAACTCAGCTAGGAAATGAAAATGGAGTGCTGAGACAAAGGGATTTTATGTATCTGGCAAACCTCATTGAAGAGGAGTCAAATATCAGGCTGAGCATCTCTACGCTTAAGCGCATCTGGAAGCCGGACAACCAATCCTTGCCGCACCTTAGCACCCTAGATGCATTGGTCCAGGTGGTCGGCTATCCCAATTGGCATGACTACAAAAAGACCTTCACTGCTAGTCCAAGCCTGCCTCCTAAGACAAAAGAACAAGTGGTCGCAGCCAAAGGCATTTGGTACGTTGCGATGATTGGTTTCCTAGCCTTGATGGGCTTATTGGCTTTTATCGTACCGGGCTTTATCAGTCAGGAAGGAATTTATATCAAAGGCCGGGTCGATTTTACGGCAGATCAGACGGTCAGCGTGGGGGTGCCCAATAGCGTAATTTTTGCTTATGACCTTAGCAATGTGATGGCTGATAGTTTTTTTATCCAGCAATCATGGAACGAAAGGTTTCGCGAAGCGATCGACCCCAACAAGACCCACTTTAGTAGCATTTACTACTACCCAGGCTATCATAAAGCCAAACTGATCGCCAACGATTCGATCATCGCCGTACAGCCCATCCATTTGCTGACGGACGGTTGGCTTCCTTTTATCAATACAGGTTATGGCCAGAAAAAACCGATTTATTTACCCAAGGAGCTTGGCAGCAGAGCCGGTAATTTACGCTTAGAAAGAGCCGATTTAGAGGCGGCAGATGTGAATCTGCAGGAATCTTTTCACATAAATTTTAGGCAAATGCAAGATTTTGGAGCTTTGTCAAGTCAAGATTTTCGGATCAAAGCTCGCCTCAAGGTCGATCCAATGCCCGAGATGCCGTGTCCCTTGATGGAGTTGACCCTGCACTGTGAGCAGCATATTATGGTGGTCCCTATCACCACCAAAGGCTGTGTCAGCAATATCGGCCTGAAACTCAGCGACAAATACCTTCGCGGCAAAGAGCATGATTTCTCCGCCTTTGGGGTGGATAATCTAGCAGAATGGCATGAATTGGAGCTAGTAGCCAAAGATCAAATGGCCCAGGTATTTATTGATGACCGCCTAGTCTACCAAGTGGTCGAGCCCGCAGATCTTGGTCTGATCAAAGGCCTCGACCTAGGAGTCGAAGGCTTGGGTCAAGCAGATTGGATCAGAATGTGGGATGGAGAGGGAAATTTGGTGTTTGCAGATGAGTTTGAGTAAAATTTTGAATACAGAATATTGCACGCCCAATGCAGAAGGGATTGACAACACTTCGAAATTTACTAATCGGCATTGTTCATTCGAAATTCCCACGTTCCGCGAAGCGGCAAAAAAAAAGGCCAACCCACCTCAAAATAAGATAGGCTGGCGGCTCACAGTATAAATCCTTACTGCTTTACAATCTTTTGCTGAATACTACCGGCATCGGTTTGGATACGTAAAAAGTAAACACCCGCACTCAAATCGGCTAGCGAGTAATTCATCTCATGGCTGCCAAAGCCAAACTGATTTTGCTCTAGGCGCTTTACGACTTGTCCCATCTGGTTTTCGATCATTATCTCGGCTTCCTGCGCTTCTTCTAGCGAGAGCTTGACATTTAACTGCTCTTTGACCGGATTGGGATAAACGCTTAGGCTCGCGCCTTGCAAAAGTCCATCGCTAATGCTAGTTGCAGGAGTAGGTTGAGACTGGAAGAGCGCGTACTCTATAGTACCCAGCCCAGAATCAATGGTATAAATCCCCAAAAGCTGGAAATCATTGCCCTCTTTGATCCAAATGTAGGAGTCAATCACCGTGCTGATGAGCACTGGTATACCATTGATATTGGTGCTATCTAGGGTGGAAGAAACCACATGGATACGCGCTACATCGTTTATGGTTCCCCAGGGTAAAATCAAGGTGCCATAGGCATCATATTCGCCCCGGGTTACACCCTCCCGGAAGTAGGTAAATCCAGCGCTGACATACTGTCCGCCAAATTCATTGCGAAAGGTATCCTCATACTGCAAGGGAAACTCCAAGAGGGTCTCAGGCACATCGTATTCAATCAGTATGTTGGCGGTAGCATCAAAAACCCCCAAGCGCGTATAGCTAGAATCCGTTACCCGGTTGTACTCAGTACCTTCGACGGTATTAAAGTAGGCTAGGTTGGCATCAGGAAAATTGGCGGCATAAGTCGTAGTCGCCGGATCGAGCACTTCGCCCAAACTGGTAGATAAAGGTGTGATCATGGAATAATCCCAAACTTGCTGTCCGCCCGTCGGGTCTGGAGTGCTGAAGGCTGTGCGATTGAGATAAATAGAATCACCGATTTCTGGGACAAAGAAATCAGCAGTTACCGTTGATTGTGCATAAGTAGCTTGGAACAATGCGATCATTGCTCCCATTAGGAGATAAAAAGACTTCATGATTGAAAAAAATTATTGTGTTATCGTGCTATTTTGGTTTGCTGAATAAATGGTTGCTGCCCGTAAAATTAGTATTTGTTGACTCAATTCAAAAGATTTAAGAGCAATCGTTCCCGTAAAATTTAAGTGTCAAATTGACGATATTATTTAAGCTCAAAAGCATATGAGTAAGAGGAAAGAGTATCGAGCCAAGATCGATGCCTTGAAGAAAAAGGAAGAAGCCGAATGGCTAAAGAGTTTACCCTTTGCCGAAAGTATTTTCCAGGAGCTTTTTGACTATTTGGACCTTAAGCTGGCCAATCAGCCTTGTCAAAATAACTATAAGCTGACGACTGCCTTTTTGGCTACTAAAGGCATCGATTTCAAAGCGCACATTGATTTTTTTATCGAACACGGAGGAGGTTGCGACTGTGAAATTTTGATGAATGTCGAGGGCTTATTTCCAGAGCAGGAATTACCGCAGATTGATCTGCGACCTAGTCCGCCGAAGCGTGAAAAAGTCAATGCGATAGCCTATGAGGGACTAATAATAGAATCGATACCAGCTCCCTGGAAACTCTATCGGATTGGAGAGGATTATGAGTTTCAATTAGGGAAGCAACAGAGAATCAAAATGAGCTTGCTCCGGCAATTTAGCGTCGCCGATTGGCACGATGAGGCTTACTGGCAGCAAGAATGGGAACGGATGACGGAGCTCAAAGTTAGAGGCAACAAAGAAGTGATTTTTGAAGAG
>CAZHOC010000578.1:0-4521 GCA_964534295.1 uncultured Bacteroidia bacterium
TATATCGACTAGAGCGTCGCATTTCTCTTTTGGCGACCGTAGCCGGTGCGGCTCCTATGATTGGTTTCTTCGGTACGGTACTCGGTATGATCAAAGCCTTTAACGAGATTCGTGATCTTGGGGGTAATGCGGATGCCGCTGCGCTTGCAGGAGGTATTTCTGAGGCGATGGTTACAACCGCCTCTGGTCTAGTAGTGGGCATTATTGCTTATCTCGCCTACAACTCGCTCGTGGCCCTGATCAATAAAGTGGTCTTTAAGCTAGAATTGACAGCGACTGACTTTATTGACCTCCTACAAGAACCCGCCAAGTAGTTTGAACCTTGAAGGTTTGCATTGTCGCTCTTAGCCACAATACAAGCGTTCAGCAAAGCTGAAGAAAAAATGGCAATCCGCTCAAGAAATAAAACCAGTGCAGAATTTAGCTCCGCCTCAATCTCGGACATTGTATTTCTGCTTTTGATATACTTCATGCTAACGGCAAGTTTTGTCAAACAGTCCAGCCTTAAGGTAGAGCTACCCCAGGGTGAGTCAAACAAGCCGAGTGAAGGTAAAAACTATGTTACCATCACCGCAGATCAGACTTATGCGTGGAACAATCAGCTCCTCGACACAAGAGACGATCTAGTGCCTTTTATTGAAGAAGTACTCCAAGATGACGATTTGGAAAATGATGTTATCTCTCTGCGACTGGATAGAGATGCAGTAGTCGATGACGCTGTTTTTGTGATGGATGTAGTCGCCAAAAATGATGGCAAAGTATTCATCCTGACCAAGAAGAGATAAAAATCTTCCCTAGAAAAATATCAAAAAGCGGTTTGCTCCCCAGCGCAAATCGCTTTTTTTACGTGCTCTTATAAGCATACCCCAATTGGTAATTCATTATCTTTCCTACCCTTTTTAATTCCTAACACAAATGAAGCTAGCTAAACCTTCTTTTACCTCTATTGGATTCCTTATTGTCCTCCTTACTTTTTGCCAGACTGCCTGGGGCCAGATCACACCCGGTCAATTAGTTATCAATGAGTTTATGGCGGATAATGATAATACAATTGCCGACCAAGACGGAGAATTTGAAGATTGGGTAGAGATCTATAACAACACAGCAGGCCCACTCAATCTCAATGGGCTTTTTATGACGGATGATTTTAGCAATCCTACAAAATGGCCCTTCCCTGACACCACTCTCGCTGCCAATGATTATCTGATTGTTTGGGCCGATAATGATACATTCCAGGCTGGTTTGCATGCCTTTTTTAGGCTTTCTTCCTCCGGAGAACGCTTGTGGGTGGGATATAACAATGGATTTACGGTCGATTCCCTCAGCTTTGGTTCTCAAGGAACCGATATCGCCTTTGGAAGATTCCCTAATGGCACCGGCTCCTTCGGGCCCATGAACGCTAGCTTTCAGGCCAATAACAATCCCTTCCTGATCTTAGACACCATCCAAAGTGGCGAATTGGTAATCAATGAGTTCATGGCGGATAATATGAGTACACAAGCTGACCAAAATGGCGAGTTTGATGATTGGATTGAGTTGTATAATAATACGGGTGCAGACATCAGTACCGAGTTTCTGTTTTTGACAGATGATTTAAACGACCCGACCAAATGGCCATTTCCGGATACCATCGTACCGGCCAATGATTTTCTCATGATTTGGGCTGATAATGATACTTTCCAAAGTGGTTTGCATGCTTTCTTTGGCTTAGGTGCAGCTGGAGATGTGATCTGGTTGGGTTATGCAGATGGAACTCTCATTGATTCGGTAAGCTTTACCACTCAACAAACAGATATCAGTACCGGTAGATTTCCCAATGGTACGGGAAGCTTTCAATTTATGCCTCCCACCTTCTCTGCTACCAATAGTAGCTTCGCCCCGCTTGACACTATTGCTCAGGGAGAATTAGTAATCAATGAAGTCAGCGCCTTAAATCTCAGTATACAAGCGGACCAAGATGGAGAGTTTGATGATTGGATTGAGCTTTATAATAATACCAGCATGCCTCTCTCGCTTTCTGGTGTATTCTTAAGTGATGATGCGGCAGATTTGAGCAAATGGGCTTTCCCGGATACTAGCATCGCTGCCAATGATTATTTGATCGTTTGGGCGGACAATGATGGCTCTCAAGCTGGATTGCATGCCAATTTTAGTCTATCAAGCACATTTGGAGAGTCTTTATTTATGGGATACAGTGATGGGACTAGCATCGATCAATACAGCTTTGGCCCCCAAATCGGAGACACCACTAGCGGACGATTTCCCAATGGCACCGGACCATTTGGCTTAATGGAGCCTACTTTCTCCGCACAGAATTCGGGTTTTATCAATATTGACACCATCCAAGCCGGTCAGATCGTCATCAACGAATTGATGGCTGACAATACCATCACCATCACCGATCAAGATCTAGAGTTTGATGACTGGATTGAGTTGTACAATACTACCAGTAATCCGATTAGCCTCTCTAAAGTATTCCTGTCCGATGACGCGGCCAATCCAGCCAAATGGCCATTTCCAGATACTATAATCGAAGCGAATAGCTATCTGATCATTTGGGCTGACCAAGACAATAATCAAAGCGGCCTTCACGCCAATTTTGGGCTATCCAATAATGGCGAAGATGTGTATCTGGGATATGCAGATGGGAATGCGATCGATATGGTCTCTTTTTGGCCTTTGGGAGCGGATACGACATTCGGTAGATCCCCTAACGGCACAGGGCCGTTTGGATATATGTTGCCTACCTTTTCAGCTACTAATACAGGACTGCTCACCTCCTTGGATGGCGAGTTTGATCCTATACAGTTACGCATCTATCCTAACCCCCTCTCCGAGGAACGCTTACTCAATTTGGAATTGAATGAGCCCTTGGAATTACGTTTGAGCTTACTCAATCCGCTTGGTCAAGTGGTGGCGAGCCAAAGTTTCCAGCGTTCTGCGAAGCAGCAATGGCAATTACCTCCTCTTAGCCCGGGCATCTATTATCTACGTATCAATGATCGCCAGATACAAAAAATCGTGTTAGAGTAAGTCTTGCAGGGAAAAGCGTTCTGCGAAGCAGGAAAAACGACAAAGGCACTAAGATAAAGGCTTTTGCTTCGCAGAACGCTCAATTTCGCTTTAGCCAAAAGATACCGGATATGCTTACTGAGTTTGCATTTCGGTATGACGGTTTTTCCCTCGCACCTTGAGAGAAAAGCGTTCTGCGAAGCAGGAATAACGACAAAGGTCCCTCGACTATCGCTCGGGAAGACAGGTAGGAGATTATTGGCTTTGCATGAGAAAACTACCATGTCATGCTGAGCTGCGCCGAAGCAACTCTAGAGACTAGCGTTCCCCACAGGGGTGAAAATACATATAGGTCCCTCGACTATCGCTCGGGAAGACAAAAAGAAGATCATTGAATTTTGCCTGCTGAAAAATCAAAGTCGGAGGCATAAATACTTCGACATTGGGCATTCGATATCCGACATTCGACATTCTCAGAGTCCTCCTTTGTAGAACCCTTTTACGGCCAAAATTTGCTAAGATCAGGCTTGACCTTGCGCTCTCTTTGCAGCTCGTAATCGTAAAAAGCGTATCCTAATTTGGCTAAGAAGGGAAAGCCAATCTCATCATACTCGTATTGGTCATCGTTGAAAATCTGATTTTCATTGACCCATAAGGTGGCACTGAGCATAAACTCAATATTGTTTTCGAGATCGATGATGTAGGCATTGTCTGTCAAAAAGCCGTAGGCAACCCCAACCTTGTTGAAGATGCGAATATGGTCGGGTATGGTATCGTGTGTATCTCCAAACATGAAAAACTTGACGTAGCCATCATAATAAACGCTGTCGTTGTATTGCGGATAGCTCGACTCTCTCGGCCTCTCCCCCATCGCGCGATAAAGAAAGGCGTAGTCCTCTGGACTAAGATCAAAACTATAGTCCCCAGCGTATTCTGGAAAGAAAATAGCTCTGAGCATTTGCTGCTGTTCGTGGAGCGGAAAGAAGTTGTTATGGGCAAAGTCCTTGGGCTCCGATATCAATTCGCCTCCACTCATCTCCCCTTTGCCCAGCAGCATTGTGCCGTCTTCCCAGTAGATTTTATCGTTTTTGGCTAAGGCTTTTTCATAGATCACACTGTCCCCTCGCATAAATCTAACGGGATTGGTAGTGGCATTTTGCTCCTCAGTTTTGGCAATCGATAAACGATGTACGATACGCGTATCCTTGTATCCTTTATGATGAAGGGAATCGTTGATGTAGTCTTGTCCCAAAAATTCATAGAGTCGGTTAAAGGCATCATTATCACTCACCAAAAAAACCTTGCGTGCATAGTGCCCTACCGAGGGTAATAAAGACTCAGCAGTAGAATCGGTCAACACTGCACTCTGCCCAACTGCAGCAGAATCAGTCAACATAGGTGTATATGGGTCAATCCCTAAACGATTGAGCTTTTCTAGCGCCAAAAGGGCCGCTGGCATTTTGACTGTACTGGCAGGATAAAAATAGGGTTCGTGATTGGTGCGATAGC
>CAZHOC010000579.1:0-4516 GCA_964534295.1 uncultured Bacteroidia bacterium
GGCTGATGATATATACACCTCCCACTAACTGGTATTGGTAATCACAATGGCCCATTAAGCCATTTAAGGCGCTCTCAAGATCTGAGAATTCTGACTTTAGGTTTAGCTCGCAATCGGCTTGAGCTGCATGAGAGGCAAACGAATATTGTAAGCCATATCTCTCATGCAAATCTTGCAAAGCGCTTAAGAGGGATTGATGCTCAAAGTTTAGCTGAAGTTGAGCGTTCCCCTGCGAAGGAATAAAACTTAAGAGGCCAATAAATAGAAAAAATAATCTCATCATGACTTTTTAGCTTTTATTTCTTTTTCTTTTTCGTTCGATCCCGTAAAAGCGGAAAAAGTACTCTTCATTAATGCTGCCCTTAAATATTCGCTTTTCGTATTCTGGTCCTAGAATTGAATCCGAAGCTAGGAGAGGGCGCATAAAATGCTTGTTAAGGCGACTGCGTCTCCCTGTCCGCAAATCAATGACCTCTCTTTGGGTTTCACTCGTTCCCGGATCACACTCGATCCCAGAAAAAGTTGTTGCTCCTTGGTAGCGAATAAAGGCATAAGGCCCTACTAATCTTGCCTTTACAAAGCGAGAATTACGATTAAAACGATCTGGGAGGATATTAATAAATAGGGTCTGGCCATCACTAAAAGCATATATCGAATCTATCGCTTTAAAACCAGCTCTTGTGTATTTGAAGCGATAAAACTCACTCCAAGCATAACGGTTTATTTCCTGAGATCTACGCTGTTCCGGCAATATCTCATAGGGCTTTGAAGGTTCATTGCGCTTTAGCTCCTCAAAGTTGAGAAAGAAACCTGTGGACAACTTATTGTTTTGTAAGGCCTGAATGATGGGCACGTCATAGTCAACTTGTCTTTTGGTGATTTGATCTTCTATCAAAACTTCCTCCAAGTAAAAATTTTGTGGCTGAAGTCTGACAGTATGCATTGCATTGGCTTCTAAAGCAGTATCTAGTGCTTGATACACCACATGGGAAAACTGCATTTGGCCAGTAGGCTCATTCAAGCGAATTGAGAAATACCCTTCTTGGTCACTAAGAACCTTGCCCTCAGCATACTCGACTACTACCCCGCTAAGCGCTTCTCCACTGTCTGCATCCAACAATCTACCTTTAAACATACAGCTCTCCTTGGCTTGAACTGGCTCAATTAGGTAGATGGAACCCATCTTTTGATAATCTAAATCGCAAGTATGTAATACAGAGCTCAAAGCATCCTCTATGTCTCTAAACTCGGCATACAGCTCGATAATACAGTCAACTTCCCTCCTTTCTTGATAGGAATACTGAAGGCCATATTGCAGATGAAGTATTTCGAGTGCCTCTGAAATACTAGCTCGTTTTAGATCGAGCTGGATCTGAGCGTTCCCCGATAAGGGAAAAAACAGAAATAAGGAAGTGAATAATCTGAGGTATTTCATGTCGTTGCTGTAAGGATTTGCTGGTCAATTATTTTCTAGCGACATATCATAAAGTTTGAAAAGGTAGTCATCAATTAAGTGGTGCTTAAATAGCTTCTTGTCAAATTCTGCGGCTAGCTCGGGTTTCTGCTTTAGTAATCTTTTTAGGTGCATTTCTGTTAACTCGAACCTCTTACCGTTTCGCAGATCAATCAGCATATAAATAAGTCTTCCGGCCGCAGGCATGCCATCTGTATCTGCATAGGTTTCGGTGATATTGTAGTAAGCATAAGGGCCAACGAATTGTACTTTGACAAAACTTGACCAAGAGCTAAACTTGGGGGTTCCAGGGTTGAAATAAATGTTCTTGCCATCGCAGAAACCATAGATTGGCATCATCGCTCTAGCGCTATCTCGAGAAATCTGGAAGGCGATATTATAGGCTCCATATTTGGGTTTGAGTTCGTGGGTTCGGCTTTGATAGGGATAAATGCGCCATGGCTGGGAGGGAGCATTGCCAATAAACTCCTCGAAATTGCGATAGAAGCCCCGTTCTGGATGTCCCTCCTCCCAGGCTTGTACTAAGGCAAAGCTTTGCTGAGCAGCATTTAGCCCCCTCTCTTTCTCGCTGATGACCACCTCTGCCAATTCTAGGTTTTTGGGTTGTAATGAGACTTTGTGAGTCAAACCTTGATTTAGAAGCGTATCCTTATGACGATAGGTGAGATGAGAAAAATTCAGTCTTGCTTGAAGTTGGCTAGCCTTTATTGAAAAAAAGCCAAGATCATCGCTCATTGTTTTGCCGTCCGGATGTACAATAAAGACTGAAGGCAATGGCTCTCCACTTTGGGCGTCTACCAATTGCCCTTCAAAGTGCCAATTTTTTTCAGCTGTCGCTGTTTTAGGCTTAATAATGTAGACATCCTCTAGCCTTTCGTATTCCAAGTTGCATTGGCTCAATAGGGCCTTAAGGGCCATTTCAAGCTGCTCAAAACTCGCTTCTATGCTGAGCTCGCATTTGATCGGGTAGGCTTCGGCAAAGGAATACTGTAAACCATGGTCTTGACTAAGCATTGCCAATACTTCGGGCAGACTTTCGTCCCTAACCGCCAGATTGATCTGGGCTGGCATGCCTTGCAAAGTCATCCAGGATCCAAGGATAATTATTAGGAGATGTTTCATGCTATTGGGCGATTAAATCAAAACGATCTTTACTGACTTCTTTTAGCTTTAGCTCAAAAACCTCACAGATCACCCTTAATGCCTCACGTGGGTCCCTGGGTTGCTCAAAAGCCGCACTTAATAATTGTGGCTTTTCAGAAGCTATTTGATATTGGATTTCTATTGCATAGGAACGCTCAATCTCAGCCAGTACTTCCTGAATGGGGGTGCGATCGAAGTAAAATTGTTGCTTTAGCCACGCCAAGGATTGGGCATCAGAGCCCGTACCTTTTCTTAGCTCCCCCTTCCCTATCGATAGATATTCGCCAGAGCCGAGGATAAATGAATCTTTCACTTTTAATTTATCTATTCTCACCCTACCCTCTTGGCAATAGACATCATAATGCTCCGCAAAGGTGTTGATCTTGAAACGCGTCCCTAAGACCGTAGTTTGCCCCGCCTTTGATAATACACGGAATTGAGAACCTTTCTTGACGCTAAAAAAGGCTTCCCCTTCAAAATGAAGCTCTCTGGAAAGCGACCACCAAAGTGGCTTAAAACTAATTTTGGAGCCGGCTCTCAATATCACTTGGGAGCTATCAGGCAGATAAAGCGTATCCTGCTGGGCAAAAGGCACATAGTAAGAGTCGCTATATTGATTCGCGGCGATAAGACTAAGCCCCAATAACAAAATGCTCGCAGCTAGCGCCCAAAGCCATCTCTTAGGTTCTCTGCTTAAGGAAGGTACAGGAGTATCATCCTCTATTTTTAGGGTCAATTGTTCCCAGCATTCATCTCTACTGAGTTCAAAGGGAGGTTTTGCGTGTTTTAGCAGGGCAAAATCCTCATGCTTATTTTCAGTTTCCATGCGTTTGGAGATGTTTTTTGAGAAATTTTATGGCAAGACGCATTCGCTTTTCGATAGCCTTTACACTCAAATTGAGTCTGACTGCAATTTCGTTATAAGTAGCCCCTTCCATCCGATTCATGAGGAAAACTATACGTTGCTTTTCCGGCATGAGCGCTAATAGTCGTTCATACTGTGCTTGCAAATCTTCGCTATTCATGCTTTGCTCTGCTTCATTTTGGCTGAAATCTAATTTGAGATTTTGCAGGTGTAATTCCCTTACTTTCTGCTTACGTAGATGGCTGACAAAGAGATCTTTAGCAATTTTATAGAAGACGGCAGGAATTTGTTCGGGAAAGACCCGCAACTGCTTTTTCCAGACGATCAAAAACACTTCTTGGCTGAGGTCGGTCGCGAGTGCCTGGTTCCCAGAACGATAGTATAAATACGACCGTAGGGGATCGAAGTATTGATCATAGTATCTCTTGAAATCGTCTCTGTTCAAAGGCTCTGTTTATTAAGGCACCGTTTGAAAATATTACTACCCTACTTTTGGTAGGAAAAAAATCAAATAGCTAAGTAGAACGAATATATCACATCAATAAAAGCCCCTATTTCAGTTTTAAATCCCCCACAAGGATTTGGGCCCTATTTGCTTTTTTCTCAGCTCCTAGCATTTGTATGCAGAAAAAATATATGTTTAGCTGTATTGCTAAACATAAAAATAAACCTATGAAACGAGTAACTGGTATTGGTGGGATTTTTTTCAAGTGTGATGATCCCGAAAAGATGAAGTCCTGGTATAATGAACACCTCGGTATTCAAACCGACCAATATGGAGGAGTTTTTCGCTGGAAAAGCGCTACTGAAGAGGACAAAACCTGCTATACAGCCTGGAGCCCTTTCAGCCAAAAGAGCACCTATTTCGAACCGAGTAAAAAAGAGTTTATGTTCAACTATCGGGTCGAGAATCTAGAAGCGCTATTGGCAGAGTTGAAAAAGGAAGGTGTTACCGTAGTGGGAGAAACGGAAACTTATCCATACGGTAAAGTTGGTTGGATAATTGAACAAGAGGGAAATACAATACAGCTATG
>CAZHOC010000580.1:0-4516 GCA_964534295.1 uncultured Bacteroidia bacterium
AATTAAAATTGGAAGCCAATGGCCTAGAGTTATTTATCAGCCCCAATCCTACTGATGGTCCTCTAAAATTGAACTGGGAAGGTCTTTCTCAGCATTCCTTCGGAGAACTCAAAATCGTGGACCTAGGTGGTAAAGTGGTATTCCAGCAGCGAGTAGCCATCAAAGATGGCGGCCTAGAAACGGATCTCGCCCAATACCCACAAGGTATTTATGTGGTGCAGCTCCAATTGGAGGATCAAGTGTTAAGCAAGAAAGTGCAGAAGCGCTAGAAACGATATATTAGTCTGATTGAGCCAGCCAATTGTCATGTGGGATAGTTGGTTGGCTTAATCGCTTAAAAGGATGCCGTTTGCATTTTAAGCTATGAAATTAGACCTTCCTGTATGGGAGAGCAGCACCGCCTTTTTTTAGGAGTACCGATTCCAGCAGAAATCAGTCAGACGCTTTACGACTTTCAAGAAAATATGCCTTTTCAGTCGGGCATCAATTGGGTAAAGCCTCGTAATTTTCATATCACAGTCTACTTTTTTGGGGCGGTCCCGACCGAACGCTTGGCCAATTTGCAAGCTATGTTGGAGGTGGGCTTGAAGCGCTTTGAACCCTTTGAACTGAGTTTTGATCGTTATGTGCTAGCACCTAAACCCAGCGAAGCGCGTATGATATGGGCCAGGTATCGCAAGGCTGGAGCATTCAGAGCTTTAGTGCAATTTATCCATAGCCTATATTCACAGATAGAGCCTAGCGTCCAAGCCCGCAAGAGCCCCATTCCCCATTTGACCTTGGCTCGTATCAAGCAAAAAGAAAAGGCTCCACACGGTCAATGGTGGGATGGCCCAACGCCGCCAACAAAGCTAAGGGTGGATGAGTTGGTGCTCTGGGAATCGACACTGCTGCCCGAAGGGCCAGAGTATAGCGTTCTCCGCAGGTATAAACTATAAACTAATCTGCCTTATAGTGCCGCTCTACAAAGTCTACGATCCAGTCTTGGGTTTGCTGCTTTTGTGACTCAGTGGCTTCGCCGAACGCATGGTCTACACCTTCTAGGATATGAAACTCGTTCATAATCCCCAAAGAGTCCAACTGTGCTTTAAGCAGTTTGGATTGACTAATCGGCACAATACGATCACTATCGCCATGGATAATCAAGGTATTGGGAGCGCCCTGATGCACGATCATATCGGGCGAGTATTGAGCGGTGAAATCAACCGTTTTGCTACTATCTTCTTCAGGATCAAAGCCAAAGAGGTAACGATTGATATCGAGATTGTCTTGGAAGGAGCTTGGCAGATGAGAGGAAATCGCTTTTACGGTATCTATTAAAGGAATCTGATCTTTGTATAGTCTTAAGAGATCGGTAGGGCCATAGACATCTATCATATAACGAAGCTCGATTTGGGAAGGCGTCCCAGAGGGTAGACCATCATAAGCTCTCATCATAGCGATATGCCCACCAGCCGATTCTCCCAATAGGCCTACATTTTCTAGATCAAAATGGTATTCCGGCCCATTTTCCTCTAGCCATGCGATCACATCATAAGCATCCTCAATACAGGCTGGAAAAGGGGATTTACCTAGGGAAGCGAGCGTATAGTTAGGACTTACCACAGCATAGCCCTTATCGCGTAAACGATTAAAGGCACCATTAAAGCGTGCGTTGTTGACGGATTCTTTGGCGCCTGTTACCCAAGCACCCCCATGGAAGTAGACAAAAACTGGGATCTCATCATATATATCCTTTGTGGGATAATATACATCCAGGGTAAGTTCTCCTTTATAAGGCACATGATATTGCACCTCACCATGAAGTAGGGGGGCATCATTGCGGACAAAGAATACAAAAAGGGCCAGCGGTAAGCCTATTATCACAAGGCCAGCTACGACTAAAATAATTTTGAGAGATCGTTTCATGAGCTAAGCAATTACTCACTCAAATTATTTCATTCTACCCTGACAATCAACATACCGCAGTTTTTTAGTGTGGAACGTAGCTGCAAACTCTTTTGCCGAGTGCCATCGTCTACTAACAAGGTTGCGGTATTAGGGGGCTGAGTACCAAGGTTATGGGCATACAGCATAATATAATTGTTGCCCGGGCGGAGTTCTATACTGAGTACCTTTTTGGCTTTTACAAGCTTGTATTCTTCTAGTATCCATTGGCCATTGACGTTGATAGAGACCGTATCCAAATCCTCTGCCGCATGATCCCAGACATAGAGGGTGGCTTCAGTATTATTGATGGTAATGACCTCCTGCTCCTTGACGCGACGGTTTTTTAGGCGCTGCGGCCTGCCATTGTTATCAGTATCTAGGTCCGTGTAAAGGATGGGCTCAGGTTCCTTGATTATTGGCTCTGGGACTTCTGGATTACTTGGGGCGTCTGAGACGCTAGTGATCGGTGGCGCGGTTTGTTGTGGGGAAGTGATAGGATCATCTCCACATTTGATTACCTGCTGAGGTTTGGAACGCTGCACACAGGCGAGCGTCAAAATTTGGCACTCGTAAGTACCTGTCATAGCTGTAACTAAGACATGCTTGGTGTCTCCACTGAGGAGTTTACCATTGCGGAACCATTGATAGCGCACTCCCTTGCGTTCCTTGACAAAAAGCGTAACAGGCTCATTATTGCAGATTTCAATAGGCTCACGTTCACTGACGTAAGAGGGGGGAGCGTACTTCATCAAGAAGCCCACTGACTTACTGGTTAGATCAAATTGCACTCCGGGGAAGTTATTGGCACGACTAATCCCTGAGATAAAGATCTCGTCATCAAATCCTCCAATCGCGGGGAGATAGTCTGGTCCTACTTCACCTCCTTTGTCTTCCCATAGGATGATTTGACGGTTAAGACGATTGAGTTTGCTTACAAAATTTTCGCCTCGATTGGTGATTCCCGAAACGTATAAATCTCCCCCAGCGCTATGGATACGGGCTTGGTGAACATAATTATCATCAGGAGAGAGTAATTTGCCAGTCCAGAGTTCACGTCCTGCTGCATCATACCGGAAGAGCTGTCGATTGAGCATCAAAAAGCTATTGCCTTGACAATCGGTGTGCACATCCAAAGTCTGGGTGCGGGTCTTGCGAGTGGTAGCGCGACGGGCCCACTGCAATCTGCCATGGGTATCGAACTTGGCTAAGAAATAGCTGTTTTCGCGTAGCGAAGCACGCACGACCTGATCTTTAAAGTTGGCGATCAAATCCATGCCTCCGGCAAGGTAGATATTGCCTTCACAGTCCGCATGAATAGCGTTCCCGAAGGGAAATTTACTACCGTCGACTCCAAATACTTTAAGCCAAAGCACCTCGCCTGAAGGGCTATGCTTGGCGATAAATAATCCACCACGACGCGGTGCCGCCACGACTCTTTTGCCAATTTTTAATTGTTCTTTGAATCGTCCATAGGTGAAGATATTGCCTAAAGGATCGGCAGCCACCCCACTTAGCTCTGGGATCTCAGCTTCCACTCGCCACATGATGCGGCCATCAGGATAGTATTTTATCAAATAATCCTCTTCCGAACCAATGATCAAATTGCCATTGGGGTCTACCGCCATTTTGCGATGGCTCAGATCATTGCGTTGCTGCTCCGGAAAGCTAGTCCGATAAAGGCCATTGGCAAAAAAGCCAGTGATCTGATCGTAATAGCGACCTCGCTTGGCCAAGGTGTGGAGGACAAAGGTCTCTCCATTAGCGTTGGCGACTAGGTCGCGGATATAGGTGTCTCCCTTTTGGTAAGGCACCTTATTGGTCCAAAGCCACTTTGGTAGGACCGGTAAGAGTCCATTGATGGTATCTCCACCCGAAAAAATTACCGGAGGGGTTAGACGCTGGAGATTTAGGCTTTCTGAGGTCTGAATACATTCTCCTCGATATACTCTGACGGAATATTCACCGGGCGTCTTAACGCCATAATTATCTGCTTTGGCTCCCGGTATGTCGAGACCATTTTTGATCCACTGATAAGACGTAGCGTTCGGCGAATTAGCCGTCAATACCAAAGAATCATCTAAACAAAGGACATCTGAAGGAGCCGAAAACTCCGCCGCTGGTGGAGGGACAAATTGAATGCTCTTGGGAGGGGAGGTAGCTCTACAATTTCCTTGAATGCGTACTACTTGATATTCACCTGAGGCTCTTACTCTAAGCTGTCTGGTGGTCGCACCAGGAATCTCTTTGCCATCCACTAACCAACGGTATGTGATATCCTGACCAGGGGCAAACCCTGCTTCTAATACGTACATATCTCCCTCGCAAAGCGTATGATCGCCTTCGGGATATAAATCCACCTTACACTCGCCGAAGGCCATTTTGAAAATGTCATTACTCCCTGAACTCTTAAAGTTTGAGGCCCAATAGGCTTCTTTACCATCTTGAGTGATCATGAAGTCAAAGTCATAACCGGGCGAGGAAATCGGCGCTCCTAAGTTTTCAGGTTCACTCCAACGTCGCCAACTATCGTCCAAGCGGTAGGATACAAAGACATCGTGATCACCGTTGCCGCCATGACCGTTGGAGT
>CAZHOC010000581.1:0-4502 GCA_964534295.1 uncultured Bacteroidia bacterium
AGTTTCCATTAAAGAAGCCAAAATGGCTGAATATATTATTCTAATGGAGCACTACTCCTATGATGCAGAAGAGGTGATTTTTATTGCCAACCGTCACCTTGAACGCAAATCAGATATTCCACATCAGATACAAGTGATCAAGGCCCAAGATATCGCTTTGAGAAATCCCCAAACCTCTGCCGATCTGCTGGGTCAAAATGGACAAGTCTTTGTGCAAAAAAGTCAGCAAGGCGGAGGGAGCCCCAATTTACGCGGCTTTGAAGCCAATAAGGTATTGCTGGTGGTAGATGGCATCAGGATGAACAATGCCATTTATCGTTCTGGGCACTTGCAAAATGTCATCACCCTTGACCCGGCGATGATCGAACGTACGGAAGTCATGTTTGGGCCGGGCTCCGTGATCTATGGCAGCGATGCCTTGGGAGGAGTGATGCATTTTTATACCCGTAGACCAGAGCTAGCCAGTAAGGAAGAAAGTGAAATCAAAAGCCAACATTTTGCGCGCTATCACCATGCCAATCGGGCCTATAGCCTGCACAGCGATATCAATTTTGGTTTTCGTAAATGGGCCAGTTTGACGAGTATCAGTCTCAATCGTTTTGGCGATTTGCGGGTAGGTCAAAGAGAATATTTAGATTATCCCGACTGGGGGCTTCGCCCCAATTATATCGATCCCATTGGTGGACAGGACTTTTTGAAGACCAATTTCTCGCCTGTACAGATGGTTTCCACCGCCTACGGCCAGCTAGATTTTACCCAAAAGGTATTGTTTGTGCCCTCGCCCAAGGTCAAGCATCAGCTGCAGTTTCAATACTCGACCTCCACCAATATCAATCGCTTTGACCGCTTGACCCAATTGCGGGACAGCAGTCTTCGCTATGCCGAATGGTTTTATGGTCCCCAAAAGCGTGCCCTGCTTTCCTATCAGCTCTCCATTTACCAAGCCACTCCTTTTTATGATCAGCTAGACTTGATCGTAGCGGGTCAAGATCTCGAAGAGAGTCGCGTCAATCGGGTGGTGGGAGAATCCTTGCGCAATCACCGCATCGAAGATGTCAAGGTCGGGAGTCTCAATCTCAATTTGACCAAGACTCTGGCCTCTGTACATGAGCTAGCCTATGGCTTAGACTTTGCTTATAACCGCGTCAACTCTAGTGCTTTTAGGGAGGAGATCTCCTCCGGAGAACGCTTGGCCCTGGATACTCGCTATCCAGATGGAGGCACCAATTGGTTGAGTGCAGCGGCTTATTTTACGCATCGCTGGGAAATCAACAATCGGATCATTTTGACCGAAGGACTTCGCTTCAATCAAGTGAACCTCTATTCGCAATTTGTGGATACGAGCTTTTATCGCTTCCCTTTTGATGAAATCCGCCAAAACAACAGTTCGCTTAGTGGCAATTTAGGCGTCGTATTTAAGCTCCCGGCTAACTTTCGTTTTTCGACTATTGCTGGCACAGGCTTCCGAGCTCCTAACCTAGATGATGTGGCCAAGGTATTTGATAGTCAACCCGGCAATGTGGTCGTACCCAATCCCGAGCTTAAACCTGAAACCACCTATAATCTAGAACTTAGCTTGAGCAAGCGCTTTGGCAAGTCCGCCATGATCGAGTTGATTGGTTGGCATACTTGGTATAGAGACGCAATCGTTCTGCGAACAGCAAGCTACAATGGCGCCTCCGAAATACTGTATGAAGGGGTCCTGAGTCAAGTACAAATGAATGTCAACGCAGGTCGGGCCCGCATAGTGGGGGCGAGCGCCAATGCCTGGTTTAAATGGGCAGATTGGAAGCTTAGTCATAGCATTACCTACACCTATGGGCAAGATTTGAGCAATGCTGTCCCCCTAGATCATATCCCGCCGATCTTTGGCAGAGGTGCTTTGCAATATGCGAACGGGCGTTTTCAGGCAGAATTGAGCGTTCCCTATCAGGGCTGGAAAAGACTAGATCGTTTTAGCCCCAGAGATGAAGGTAATTTGGAGTTTGCGACCGAAGACGGTTGGCCTTCATGGGTTATTTTCACCCTCCGGGGAACGTATATACTCAAAAGTGGTCATCAACTCCAACTCGGTTGTGAAAACATCATGGATCAGCATTATCGCCCCTTTTCCTCGCGGATTTCAGCGCCGGGAAGAAACCTCTTCGTGGCCTTGAGAGCTGATTTATAGCGAAGCGTCTGACTTAGATTATAGAATGCTATCCGATTTATGCCTGCGTAGGTACAGCTCCATCGCTACCAGCGCCCCAACCAACAATACAAACTGGATGATTATCCCCAATGTCTCCGTATGAGCGATCATTTCGGGAGTAGCTTCTTTGGCGTAGTCCACTATCAAGATGGGATCAATTCCTTTTTTATCGCCTAGGATAGCCAGCACAAAGTTTGCCCCAAAATGTAGGCCAGTAGGCAGTGAAATCCCTTTTGAGTAAACTGCAGCCATCCCATAAACAAAAGCCCAAACCCCAGGACCGATAAAAATGGTAACAATAGAGTCCTCGCCCAAATGATAGAAGGCAAAGAGAATCGCCAAAACGACTTGGGTAAACCTTAAGCCAAAGTCTTGGTGCAGTTTGACAAAGGGATATGATCGAAAGGCGACCTCTTCCATAAATGCCAGCGGAATGAAGGCCAAAGACCAAAGAAGAAAAGAGGGAAGCTCATAATTCTCGGCCCATTCTATTTTTAGATCTCCGAGGACGATTATGGCCCAAAGCATCGTACAGGAAATCGCTACTCCAATTAAAAAGCCTTTGCCAAATCTGATTGGGGTTTTTGATTCCCATTTAAGGCCAATGTCCGCAAAGGATTTTTTTTCGAATCGCAAAAATGCCCAAGTGAGCAGGAGGATGGAGAGCGTACCAAATGCCCCGAGCGCATACCAGTAATATTCAATGGATACAGCATCCTTTATGGGTCCACCTAGGCCAAAGGAGAGTCTAAAGAGGACACAATAGAGTACCGCAATCCCGAGGGACTTTATTTTTGAGTTCATGATAAATACGGTTTCTAAAAAGAAAGACTAGCTGTTGTCGTCTTGCCACTCCAAGATATCTCCAGGCTGGCAGTCAAGTACTTTGCAAATGGCATCGAGGGTTGAGAATCGAATGGCTCTGGCTTTACCTTTTTTCAGGATAGAGAGATTCGACATGGTAATGCCAACTTTTTCGGATAGTTCGGTAAGGGACATTTTTCGCTTAGCGAGCATCACGTCCAGGTTTACGATGATGGCCATGATTATACGGTAAGTTTTTGCTCATCTTCTAGCTCTTTCCCTTTTTGGAAGATATGAGCTAGGGCCCACAAAGTAAGCGACAAAATCAGAGCCGTTGATGGAAATGACCAAGAAAATTCATGCTCAAGGCCGCCAAGATCGAAATGATGGTTGACATAAAAGTAACCAATGATATTAGCAAGCAAATTGATGGCTTCTAACACTAATAATCCCAACGCAGCTTGCTTGATGAGCTGTATGCTTTCGGCATGAAAGGTCTGACCGTCCAAAGCTTTTCTCATGAAGTCCTTAAAATAGCGCATGATAAACATTATACAGACCAACCACGCAAGCGCAAGCAAGAGTGGGTAACACATAGTAAGTCGGTCGAGATGCTTGACCGGTACTTCGATGGATTCGGCGCTAAAGGCCACCTCAACTGGTATATCATTTTCCCCTTGCAAATAGACGACTTCTTCGGTACTAGATAAGCTCGCAGAGAAACCAAGTTTCATCAATTCAGGATCTAGGGTAAGCATAATGATGCCGGCAAAAGTCACAATTGCGATGAGTACAACTGTGCCCCAATAAGAAATCCTACTGAGTAAATAGAGTAGCCGAAGGCTGAGCGGATTTTCCATATATCAATCAATATTTACCTAAAAGTAATAAAAATTTATTGTTTATCAACAAATATTGATTGAAAAATAAGCAAAAGCATGCAGCGATAGGCCTGAGCGGCTATCAAAACACCTAAACTGAACGTTCCCGACTAGGGTAAAAAAGACTAGAATGCTTTCCGATGATTTTTTCTAATGGGAGGCAAGGCCTCGAGCGCCTCTATTTCCGATTCAAACTCCTGATAGGAGTAGACCAAATCTTCTTTCCACACTTGGAGCGCATTTTTAATTTTGGCTAGCTGCTCGTCAAATTTCACATCGGCCGTGGAGAGAAAAATCCAAAAGACGGGGACAAATTTGAACCACTTATTGCGTTTTAGCTGAGCGTAGCTCGATTTGTATTCAACGATTGCGTTTCTCAGATACAATTCCTTGGCTTGCACGATCTGGGCGTGATCTAGGCCTTGTAAAGTTTGATTAAAAATACCGATGTCCTCAGGGCTAAAATGCGATGATGCCATGCTGTTTTGGTCTATGCTGATTTATTAATAGAAATATAATATCTCAGGCGTGAAAGCAAAAAAATGCTTCCTATCTACGTTCAAACAACAAAATGAGGAAGTCTGGCCTAAAATTTTCTCTCAGATGCAAATTTTCTGCTTTTCACG
>CAZHOC010000582.1:0-1555 GCA_964534295.1 uncultured Bacteroidia bacterium
ATAAACGTTCTCGCTTTGAAGATGATGACGAACTGGAAGAAATCCCAATTAGTGCTAAAGTTGCTGTTGATTCACCAGTGCTTGTGGAAGATCTAGAATCTAGCCATCAAATGCCCCCGAGTCGCCCATTTCTATCGAAATCGTAAACATCAGCGGTCAGGTAATCGCTCGTGAAGACGTGAACCGTGTTCAAGCACACGATCAGCGCTTCCAGCTCCAAAACGTGAGCAGCGGTATCTATCTCGTAAAAGTTACTACAACACGCGGAACAGCTACTCAGAAAGTAGTGATCCAATAATTGTAGATACGAATCGTACAAAAGCCGCCTCATTATTGAGGCGGCTTTTTTTATTGGAGATAATCGTTCTGCGCAGCAGTAAAAAAACTAAGAGCCCCCACTCATAAGAGGAGCTCAGGGATATAATGACAGACTATTTTTTTTTATTACTGCTGCGCGGAACGCTTATTCCTGGGAGAGCAGTGCTTTGGCTCTACGTTCTTTTGCAGCTTTGATACTGGCAAGGCTTCCCTCTGGAATGGCTTCGATTAGTTTTCTTGTATAATCACTCTCAGGGGAATGATAAAGCTTTTCCGCCTCTTGTAGTTCGACCAATTTACCTGCTTGCATGACCATGATGCGATCGCTCATAAATTTGACTACGCTAAGGTCATGGGAAATAAAGATATAGGTCAGATTGAGTTCGTCCTGTAAATCTTTAAGCAAATTGAGGACTTGAGCTTGAATGGAAACGTCCAGGGCAGAAACAGACTCATCGCAGATGATAAAATCTGGCTCTACGGCAAGCGCTCTGGCAATACAAATTCGCTGTCTTTGTCCCCCAGAAAACTCATGGGGAAAGCGTTCATAATGCTCCGCATTCAATCCCACGCGCTCAAGTAAGGAGATTACCCTTGCTTTGCGATCCTTTGGCCCGGAACCAATCCCGTGCACCTGCATGGGTTCCTGAATCGCTCTGCCCACCATCATACGAGGATTGAGCGAGCTATAAGGGTCTTGGAAGATGATTTGCATTTTCTTCCGCATAGTCCTTAGTGATGCATTGTCAAGCTTTCTGACATCTTGCCCTTCATAGAAAATGGCCCCAGCAGTGGGTTCGATCAAACGTAAAACTGATCTCCCTAGGGTAGTTTTGCCACAACCGGATTCCCCAACTAAACCCAAAGTTTCTCCTTTAAAAACTTCAAAGCTCACTTCATCCACCGCCTTGACTGGGGCTACTTTAGGGCGAAAAGGTCCTGATTCGGTATTAAACCAAGTTTTAATATTGTCAACCTTCAAAAGGACCGTATCTGATTTCTCTGCCTTTGGTTCGGGTTCATCTATTAATGGAGCCTCTTCCTTGGACATAAAGTCTTTTATCGTAGGCAGGCGACGGACTTTTTGCGAAAGGCTAGGTCTACAGGCTAGCAATCCTTGGGTATAGGGATGTTGAGCATTGCTAAAGATTTCCTCCGCACTGCCGCGCTCCACGATTTCCCCCTTATACATGACTAGCAGATCATCAGCCACCTCAGCCACTACCCCGAGGTCGTG
>CAZHOC010000582.1:1566-4502 GCA_964534295.1 uncultured Bacteroidia bacterium
AGTAATGAAAATCATAGCCATGCCCTGCTTTGCCTGTAAGCGCTGTAATAGCTCTAAGATTTCTTTTTGGACAGTAACGTCTAAGGCAGTCGTAGGCTCGTCAGCGATCAAAAGAGAAGGGCCACAACTAATGGCCATGGCGATCATTACTCTTTGCTTTTGTCCACCTGATATTTGATGGGGATAAGCATCGTAGATATGCTCTACTCTAGGAAGCTGAACCTGTTCAAACAGCTTTAGTGTCTCAGCTTTTGCCTCAGCCTTAGAGAGCCCTTTGTGTAACCTCAAAGCCTCTGCCACCTGAAAACCACAGCTTAAAACAGGATTTAAGGAACTCATCGGCTCTTGAAAAATCATCGACATTTCATTGCCTCGTAAAGCTCGCTTTTCCTTTTCGCTCATTTGATCGAGTCGATATTGCTGATTTTGCGGAGCAAATAGGATTTCATCCGATGTAAAACGTCCGTTGGCAGCAAGTAAGCCCATAATCGAGAGAGAACTCACCGATTTGCCACTACCCGATTCTCCCACGATACCCAGCGTTCGCCCTGGCGAAAGCTCATAAGAAATCCCCTTAACCGCTTCTATCTCACCAGACTCGGTTTTGAAGAATGTTTGTAGGTTTTTGACGCTTAATAAGGGGGATACGGACATATTGGCAGATTGAGACCCGAAAATAGTCCTTTTTCAGCAGCTGGCACAAATTTTAAGTACTCAATATATGGAAGCTCAACAACGAGAAGGTCAGAAGATCAGAAATGCCATCAGCATAGGGGTGTTGGCCTTGGCCGTGATTTGGTTGATTGAAGGATTGTTTTGGTTGACAGGAGCGGAACGGGCCTTCTGGGGCGTTCTTCCTCGTACGACTGAGGGTTTGTTGGGATTGTTGACAATGCCTCTAGTACATGGAGATCTCGGTCATATAGGGGCTAACTCAGCGCCGCTACTCATTTTATTGGCAGCTCTTTGGTATCTCTATCGTGAGGTGGCGCTGCCGGTCAGCTTGTTTAGCTTCTTTACTCCCTCATTGTGGGTATGGGCTATGGCAAGACAAGAATGGCACATTGGGGCTAGCGGGATGATCTTCGCCTTGGCTTTCTTTTTATTTATGAGTGGGATACTGCGCAAAGAAATCCGGACCCTCGCGCTGTCCTTAATCATCGCCTTTTTGTATGGGGGGATGATATGGGGGCTATTTCCTGGAGAAGAAGGGGTTTCTTGGGAAGGGCACCTATTTGGAGCCGTTACGGGCATCATATTGGCGATAGCGTTCCGCAAACGCGGGCCCCAAAAAAAGGATCGCTGGGCCAATGAAACCGATAGACCTGAGGATCAATATGGCGCTTGGAACTATAAAGAGTTATTTCCTCCACCAGAGGGTTTCCAGTACCCTGAAGAATAAAAAAAGAGCTTGCCGCGAAACAAGCTCCCTTATATAGTTGATTATCACTGTCTATTATTAGCCCGCTTGCTTACGGAAAGCTAGCAATGGGACTTCTAACTCACGTGTCATTTGATGGGTCAGACTCTTAGAGGAGAACCATCCTCTCCAACTCATTTTCTTGCGATTGGTCATCGCAATCAAGTTGGCGTTGTTTTGATTGACAAATTTGCGAATCCCTCCCAAGGGATCAGCATGGTCAAAAAACTTATAATAAATCTTCGGATAGTCTAGTGTAGCAGAGATCATATGCTCTAGAACATCACGATAAGTATCCTTCTGAGGATTTTCTTCAGAAGCATTGACGTGAACGATCGTCAATTTAGCGTCGAATAAGCTTGCGATTTCTTTGACGGTTTGGATGATTTTAGGATCATAATCTGTCAAATCAACGGCATAGCTGATATGTTCAATGCGAAGAAAGGGCTTCCTCGCCGGAGCAACAATCACTGGAGTTTGCACATCTCCCATTACTCGGTTGGCGAGAGAACTACGTAAGTTACCAAACCAACCAGAAGAAGAATGCGATCCCATCAATAGCAAATCGTATTGACCGGTATTGGCCTCTCTAATGATACTATATGCAGGGCTACCTGTAATCAGCTTGAAACGATAGCTTAAACCTGCATCTTCTAGCTTTAGGATAACTTTTGCAAGGTTATGACGAAGGGAAGCCGAGCGAATTTTCTCTTCAGCTAATTTCCATTCGTCTTCTTGGTGCAGCACAAAAGTACTGCCTCCTCTTAATGCGCGACGGGGCACTACATAGAAAAAGGAGAGTTTCGCTTTAGCACGATCGGCTAAAGAACAGGCATAGTCTAATACATTTTCAAAATCTGAGCGGAGATTAAGGGGGACAAGTAGATGTTTCATGGCTTTATTTCGCCTGCTTATTTAAGGGTTTGTAATCGTTTTCGACGTTCCTTTCTCTATTAACGAATATTCGCTAAAATGGATGCTTTAAAAGCACGATTTATTAGGTCGTTTATTGTCTCAAATCTTACATCCCCCCAAACTATCTTTGCGCCCTTGCGTAGGAGGCCGAATTAGGCCAATTGGCTGGCAAAGTCCCTCATCCAAATGCTCAGCATCTCCGAATGGAGTTCGTGAGGCCCATCTACCGCCAAATTGATGGTTTGAGGGTAGGCATTCGCTACTTTTTTCGCGTGCTCTTCCGCTTTTTCTACAGGGATAAATTCGTCCTTTAGCGCATAAATATTACATAGCGCTAAGCCCGCCAGTTTCTTTTCTAACAAAGGACTAGACTCTTGGGGTAATACCCCACAGCAAATGCTAAGGCTAGCTGGAGATATAGTACCGCGCAGGAGCCAACGCCAGACGGTAGCTACCCCTTGCGAAAAACCAAACAAATGCCACTTCACATCGGGAGCTAGTTGTTCCTTTAAATGCTGATAGAGGTTTTCTAGGTATTGCAGTTGGTCTTCAATCTCATGCAATCGATCTTCACGGGTCATCCAACTCGAGCCCACATGTG
>CAZHOC010000583.1:0-4497 GCA_964534295.1 uncultured Bacteroidia bacterium
CTGTAGTCAACGCCAACTTTACCCATGCAGATTTGATGGTTCATGTCCCAGTCAAAAAGAAAGTCGCTTTACTTTTGGCGGGTCGCTTTTCCTACCATGACCAATTTGACAGTCCTACTTTTGCCGCCAATCGCAACAAACTATTTGCCGGCAGTCGACAGGAAGACTTTCTCGATAATATTTCTGAAAATGATGATGAAGATGAGGAAGAGATTCCAGTATTGCGGGATCAAACTTCTCTTTTCTATGGAGATCTAAACGCCAAACTAGTAGTAGAGGCTACTGAGAGGGATTATCTAAGTATCAGCTTAATGAGAAACACAGATAATTTCAATTTTAATATCGATGGCGCTGCGGACGAAAGCAGCCTGCTCGTAGACAGAGTGCATGGAGTGGACTTTTTGGGGGGAAATGTGTTTTACAAAAGAGATTGGACAGATCGATTGACCAGTAGCCTGAGTGTTAGCTACGCCAATTACGAGATGGGAAATGTGGATGTTGAGCTTGTCGATGATAGCTTGGATCGATACGAAAAAACGATCGAAAACCGTCTCAGAAACACAGAAGCAAAGCTATCTGTCGACTACAAGCTAGGAGCGCATAGCAGCTTGCGTGCTGGTTATCAATACAATTCCTACTCTAACTTTTTTACCTATGCGGAGGAGTTTAACTTTGAAGAGAGTATCCGAGATACATTGGAGGCTGATGAAGTGTCGCATGGCATATTTGCCCAATATCATTACTCATGGAAGGACAAAATTGATTTTCAACCTCAATTACGAATAGATCGTGTTCCGGGCCTTGATGAATTTCTAGTCAATCCAATTGTAACCCTTCATTATAAAATACTCCCTGATCTGTGGGTCAAAAGCTCCTATGGGCAGTATTATCAGCTAATTCGCTCCTTACAAGAAGGGGATATTGACATCACCAATGTCTCAGAAAGTGTATGGTTACTGGCTGAAGGGCCTCCTGTCCGGGGCGGGGAAGTCGAACTGCCTATCATCCAAAGTAGGCAACTTTCTCTCGGGGGATTGTACAAAAATAAAGGCTGGCTGATAGACCTAGATCTGTACTGGAAACAAACCAATAATCTCACCTCCATCAATCAATTCAACCGAAATTTCTCCACCGACTTTGCTTTAGGCAGTGCAAGCGCATTGGGCTTAGATCTCATGATCAGGAAAAAATTTGGTCGTTACCTGAGCTGGTTGTCCTATTCCTACTCTGACGTAAGTAGCACCTTTGATGAAATCAGCCCTAATCCTTTTCCCTCTTCTTTTGAAAGACCTCATCAATTTCGCTGGGTGCATAACCTTTACATGGCTCCCTTTGAGTTTTCCCTGGGTTGGATTTTACAATCTGGGACGCCTTACACTCAGCCCACGGGCTTGGTCTTCATTCCCGAAGACCCCAATGTACCGGAAGAGGGAGAATATGAAATTGTCTACGCTCCCATAAATAGCAGCAGATTGCCTTGGTATCATCGCCTCGATTTGTCGATTTGGTATAAGTTTGGAGGCAAATCGGACAGTTTTTCTGGACAGGCGGGCCTCTCTCTCAAAAATCTCTATAACCGAGAAAATGTGTGGTTACGCTTCTACTTTTTGGACGATGTAGATGATGACGTTGAACCTGAAATTGTGGAGGAAGAACGTTTCTTTTTAGGCTTTACCCCCAATGTTTCATTGCGGTTCAACTTTTGAGGTTTACCGCTGCGCGGAACGCTCATCTCTACCAGCCAGGCATTAATCGAATATTGATAAATAGGCAGGATAAGCGTTCTGCGCAGCAGTAAACAATAAAAGCTAGCTGCAAAAAGGAAAAAAAGATCATCCCCCCAGCTTTCTCACTTTCGTCTCTTTTCTCCCAAACTTACCCCTATCCAAATCTGTGATCGAATCAAAGGCTAGCTTTGGCAGATCGTTGTGTTTCAAGAACAAAATGATCGTTCTTTTCTTGCGAAGCTTCTTGATAAGATGCAGTAAGTGCTCCTTCATACTGGGATCCACTGAACTAAAGGGTTCATCTAGCAGCAATATGGGTTTTCGAGTGAGCAAGGCTCGGGTAAATAGTAAAATGCAGAGCTGCCCTTTGGACAGTTTACTACCTTGGCTGCCGATCTTGTCGTCTAACTTCAACTTCGCCTTTTCAGGCAAATCTTGTTGGATTTTGTTAAGCATCAGACGCGCCCCATTTCGTTTTCGTTCCTTGCGGCTGTAGGAGATAGCTTCAAAAACTGTTTTGCCGAGCAAGGGGTAATCCATCGAAACGATCGTGATCAATTTGCGGAGGCTTTTGCGACTCCCAAATCGGATGTCTTGTTCATCCAGCAAGATGTTGCCTTCGTATTCGCAGTGGATCCCTAGGAGCATTTTGACCAGCAGCGATTTGCCTGAACCCGTCCCTCCAATCACCAGGTGAAGGCCATGATGGGTCCAATTTGCATTGAGTTTGGATAAAACTTGCCCATCCTGTGAACCCAAAGAAACAGATTCCAATTGAAGGTCTCCTTCTGCAAGGACCAGTTCATCTTTCGGACGCGGATCTTCAATCGGCAGATCCATCACTTTTTGAAGCTTGTGAAAAGAAATCAGGCCTAAATTCCAGGTAACCATGATGCGAAGGCATCGCCGGATCACTGGAAGCATGGTAATTAAGAGCAAAAAAGCCGAGAGTAAGGCTGCTTGATTTAATTGTACCCCTTTTGTGCGTTGCCAATAGATTACGAGCATTAGGAGAGCAAGCATGGCATAAAGCAAAGCTGGGACTAGGACAAAATTCAGGCTGGAAAGTCGATGGAAGGCGAGGCCACTTAGGAACGTCTTGTTTGAGCGTTTGAGAAAGCGATTGTATTCGACGCTTTCTCGATTAAATGCTTTGATCGTCGCTATGGCCTGCAGTCGCTGACTGACAAAAGAGAGTAGACCTGATTTGAGGTTACGTCTCTGCTCGGAGACCTTTTGGAGCTTTTGGTTTAGGATGGACAGGCTAAATGCCATCAACAAAATGGCGGCTATTGAAATCAAGACTAGACTTTGGGAAATGCTCCACAATACGCCCAAAAAGAGGAGGATCATCAATATATCAATCCCAAAACCAATGATGCCTTTGGTGAGATAGTTCTGGATGCTTTTGAGATCTCCACTATATCTCAGTAGGTATTTGCCCACCCCTTTCTCTTCATATATTTTGGTTTGCAGATTTAGTTGATGAGAAAATAATTGGTTGCGAAGGTCATAGGTAAATAACTCTCCTACCGCAGCTAACCAATATCGCTTAGCATAGCTAAATACCGAATGAAACAAGATCAAGGTGGAAAAGAATAGCAGGAAGTGGGGAACTGTATCGAAGAAATACTGCGGAAAAATGTCTAGGACCAGGGAGCGCTTGCTCTCAACCTCAAACATCAGCGCATAGAACTTGCCGATGCTAACAGGCAGAAGGATGGCAGACATACTAGAAAGTATGCCTACCATAATAACCCTGCTCAATTTCCCCCAGTTTCTCCGAAAAAAGGGTCCCAACATCATCCACTGTACCATGCTACGCTACTTTCTTGGCCGCTAAAGCCGTTCCGTTCAACACTTCTTGCTTTTGTGGGAGACGATTTAATACGGTAGGGGATTCTAGGTCCTCCAGATTCAATAATGGGATATCTGTGCTATTGCGACATTCCTCTACCAATAGCGGGCTGACATTGATGAGACCTGAAATGGCAAAAGGTTGCCGATTGATATTTTCTAAGAAAGAAAGCCCACTTAATACTCCTAGGCTATCGCCACAACTCAACATAATGTGCTGCACCGTTGACATAAACCGTTTGTTATGCAATAGCATTTTTGTTTCGCGCTGAAGAAGGCCATCCGCAATTTCTACCACCACATAATCTGGCTGAATCTCTTCTATTTTGGCAAGCAAAGAGGCATATATATTCAATAGTTCAGAAAGCGGAGACATATAAGTGGAAGGAAAACCAAGGTTGGAAAAATCTACGGCTTTGTGTGCGCCACAATCTGCTACAAAACGTTTGTCCTTGGAGAAAACTGTCCCTGTCAGCTTGATGAATCCTACCGTTTTGCCAGCCATTTTGAGACCACGACAGAGATAGGCCGCAGAAGTGGTTTTACCACTGTCCATACTCGACCCAACGGAGAGGATCACCTCATAATTCCGCTTTTTATGAGAATAAAAGCGTTTTGGCTTTTCGGTGAGATATCGAGTATTGATGATTTTCCCTGCTTTGTCGATAGCATATCCTACTAAGCGTAATTGTGTCGCTCCAATTTTAGAGAACTTGGCGTGCGTACTTTTCAAGACTCCAATGCAGCCTCCTTGCCCCAATATTTGGTATTCTTCCATCACCTCTGTGGGGACATAGCCCTCAAATTGATTAGTAGCATATCGGTTGCCAAATGCGGCCATAATATGATCACCCGGGAAGATATAGGTATTCTTACCGCTCGCCCCTTGGATGGCCTTATGCTTGCCAATATG
>CAZHOC010000584.1:0-3472 GCA_964534295.1 uncultured Bacteroidia bacterium
AACTAATCACCTTTACAGTGCCCCAGGTACTTATACTGCTTGTTTGATCGTAACAGGTCCTAATGGCTGTAGCGATTCTTCTTGCCAGACCATTGTGGTGCCACCATTCAGTGTACCTTGTAATGCTTCATTCAGCTCTATGGTTGGTGCAAACAATCAAGTCAATTTGATGGCTGACTTCTCGGGCTACAGTAATTATTCATGGGATCTAGGCGATGGCAACTCTGCCTCTGGTCCAAATGTAACGCATACCTATGCAGCTGCTGGTACTTATACTGTTTGCTTGACCGTTTTTGATTCTATTGCCAACTGTGTGGATAGTCTCTGTCTCCCAGTACAAACTTCTCAGATACAGCCTCCTCCGGGGTTTGCAGTTTTGGGTCAAGTTTGGGCAGGAAACCAAGTAGCTGATGACTTTACCGCATGGTTGATCGTATATGATAGTGTAGCGGGTACTTTGACAGCAGTAGATACATTTGTGAGTGATAGCAGTAACTTTGGTTTCTTCTTCTTTGTAGCACCAAATGGTGATTACCGGATCAAAGCCTCGCTTAACTCTACCTCTTCTCAGTACGCCAACTATATGCCGACCTATTATGGGGATGAGCTATTCTGGCAGAATGCAATTGTAGTCAATCAGAATACCTTCCCATTTGCTCAGATCAACTTGATCGCAGGCAACAATCCTGGTGGCCCAGGCTTCGTAGGTGGACTTGTCAGTCAGGGCGCCAACAAAGCTGAAGGCGATCCGCTCTCTGGCATGCACGTGATCGTAACCAATGATCAAGGCGATGCTGTAATGCATACTTCTACTGATGAGGACGGTGAATACGAACTAAGCAATCTCGCTTATGGTACTTACCACATCTGGATCGAAATGTGGGGTCGTAACCTAGAATACCACAGCGTTACTATCGCTCCAGGATCTGAAATCCATAATGATGTTGACTTTGAGGTAACTGATGAAGATGTAACAGCCACTGGAACAACCGGTATCGATGACCTACTTGATCCAGTTAGCCTACAAATCTTCCCGAACCCACTTTCTGGTGAACAGGACCTCAACGTACGTCTCAGCCTCAAGCAAAGTGCTGAAGTAAACTTTAGCCTACAAAATATGGTTGGACAGACAGTGATCAACGAAACCGAAAGAATGATCGCGGGTCCTCAGGCCAAAACAATGAAAGTATCTAGTCTCCCAGCTGGCGTTTACTTACTTCGTATGAACGTCAATGGCGAGTCAATGAGTCCTATCAAAGTAGTGATTCAATAAACTTAGCTGTCCAATAACCAAGCTCAATGTCTTTAAAGAGGGGTAATAGCCTCCGGCATTGAGCTTGGATATTGAATATTGGGGATTTTATCTTAGTTCCTGCATGGCGCAAATCGACGCGAAACTTCTTAAACGCTGCCGCAATAAGGATCGGCGTGCTCAGAACCAGCTTTATGAGCTGTGTTTTGGCATGTTTATGCCGGTGTGCATGCGTTATGCAAGTTGCGAAGATGATGCCATGAGTTATCTCAATTTGGGCTTTTACAAGATCCTCAAGAATCTCAAAAAATATAATCCAGAGATCCCGTTTAGTGCCTGGAGCAAAAGGGTACTAATCAATACAATCATCGATGAGTTGCGGAGCAAAAAGCGCTACCAAAACCAAATAGAACTACGAGAAAACCTACCGGCCGAGGAGCGAGGATTTGCTCAGTATGACCCGGCCATTAGTGGAGAGGATGTGTACCGTTTTATACAAAATTTGCCTCCTGTAACCGGTAGTGTTTTCAACTTATATGCCCTTGATGGCTATAAACAAGTAGAGATTGCAGATATGATGGGCATAAGTGTAGGGACGGTCAAGTGGCATTATGCCGAAGCACGCAAAAGGCTCAAACAGATGGTTACAACGTTCAGTCAGCAGCAAAAACTGGTGTCATGAAGGAAAAAGACGCATTAGAACAATTTATCGAAGCCAAACTCGCCGAAAAGCAGTTTAGCTATCAGGCATCCTACTGGGATCAAGCCGCCGGTCAAATGGCAGCTTGGGAGGCAGAGGCACGTCGCAAAAGACGCTTCCTTTGGTTCTCCATTTTCAGTGGAGTCCTATTTATTAGCCTTGCTATCTCAGGTATCTTTGCATTCACGCATCGCGGAACGCCTATCTCTCAATTTGAAGAGGCAGAGGTAGCGACCAGTGCCCTTAGCACTAGTTTGCTTACTGATTGCGATCCTGGTTATGAATCTGCCCATGATACTGCGATCCTTAGTGAAACGACTGAGCGTTCACCGCAGGTATCCTCCTCTCCTCTAGCAAGCCAAGGCAGCCGGCCCTCTACCACAAAGCGCAATACGAATCGTACTACCAACACAAATTATCGTCCTCAAACTTCTAACAACACTTTACTTTCTGCCCAAAACATCAACCAAATAGCAAGCCCCAATGCTGCCGATCTAACTACAGGGGTTGAGCGTTCTGCGCAGCAGCTAAAGAAAAAATACAGCCTCACAAAACTGCTTGCTCGTGATTATCGCTTGCAGGCATTGCTAAACGGCACTTTCGCCGACCAAGCAGATGCCGATCAGGATAGATTGTCCTCCTTCAACATCTATGTCCAAAGTGGAGCAGCTTTTACAGCCAGCGAAATGGGGGAAAGCGGCAGCAGCTTACAAGGCGGACAAAGCACCGCACAATTGGGGATTCGTTATAATATACGGCCCGGCCTAGCGCTAGAAAGTGGCATTCAATATCACAACACCCGACTCGACAACCTAAGCCTGAGCGTAACAGGAAGACAGTTTGACTTTGTCGCCAGAGAGCAGACTATTCGCTGGCAGCTTGAGCAACTACACTGGTTAAGTGTCCCTTTGCAATTGAGTATTAGACCTCTCAAGCGTCATGAGTTGGTACTAGGAGCGAGTGTGGATTGGTTGGCCACTAGTCGTGGAACGCTCCGTCAAAGTCTACAAGACCCCTTTAATCCGGTGTCAAGCACAGATCTAGATGGTAATGGCATCGTCTATGGCCTGCGCACTTTCAATTACTCAGCTCAATTGGGCTATCGTTTTTATGTACACCCGCGCATGGCTTTGGATATGCGCTATCGATATGGCTTCCGCAATTTACTTGATGAAGAAGTTTGGACTGCAGAAGCCCCCCGTTTCGACAGACAATTTCAAGTGGGTTTGATGTTTTACCTGAAGTAGTGAGCGATGAGAAAAGTAAAAAATATCAATCAATATATGCCAGTTAGAGCTAGTCGAGGCAAGTTTACGGTCTTGAGATTGCTAGTTTTGATCTTTTGTGGCTTGGCCTTGGCTTCTTGTCGCAAAGATCTGCCTCTACCTACGGATGGTGAGGTATTGTTTAGCGTTGAAGGTAGGCTCGACGGCAAAAAGTGGAAGCTAGAAGCCGGCATCGACGACTACTATCTGGATACAGATCATGGCATAGATGATGAGGCGGTACGAGAATTTACC
>CAZHOC010000584.1:3482-4495 GCA_964534295.1 uncultured Bacteroidia bacterium
AGACTGCCGTGAAAACCTCCGCATCGTCATCCGTGATTATAAGCGAGATATTAGTACTGAGCCTGTCAATCTTGATAGCATTTTCAAGGATCAATTTCTGCTCTACCGAGGAGAAGTACCCGTACCAGACGGTCGAACTTTTCGTTTTAGAGGCCACTCCGGTGGAACGCCTCCCTTTACTTACGAATGGGACTTTGGCGATGGGCACACCTCTACGGAAGCAGAACCCAAGCACCAATTTGCAGGCGATAGTGCCTATTTGGTCAGTGTGTACATCAAAGATGCCAATGGATGCTCAGATGAGAGTCGCAATGAAGTCTCCACTGGAGAAAGATTCAATCAATGTGAAATTGAATATATCGCCACACCACAAGGCAATAGCCAAATCCAGCTGGATGTAGCCTATGATGGCATCGAACAAGACTTTCCTTTTGTACTCTGGAGTTTAGGGGACGGGAGCGTTGTACAAGGCGCCTATACCCTAACCCACACCTATGATTTTCCCGGTATCTATGAAGTGAAAATGGTCTTATTTGGCGCTGATGGACAGGTATGCTGTGACATTAAGAATATTTATTCCGAGCCAAGCGAGACTTGTGCTTCTTATATCGCCTATCGCTCCGCTAACCCCACGCCTGAATTACGCCGCATTTATATAGTCTATACTGACGATCAAGGAAGACGATTTACGACCGACTATTTCGAAGGTCAGCCTGACGATAGTTTTTTTGAGCTATTGGATTGGGAAACCTATAAAGCCGATCCTGATGGGCAGGCCACGGTCAAGATTGACGCGAGCTTTCAGTGTCGTCTTTACGAAATAGGTAATGAAGAAAACTATGTAGACCTCCAAGATATGAGTGCTCGTTTTGCGGTCGCCTATCCAGAGGACTAAGCAAAAAATAGCACCCTTTTTTTCTCATAAGTTTGGTTTTTATCATAAAGGGCGACCCCAGTGGGCCGCCCTTTTACATCGCGTGAAAAAATTACTATAAACTACTTACTCATCCTTG
>CAZHOC010000585.1:0-4491 GCA_964534295.1 uncultured Bacteroidia bacterium
CATCATGAGATCTTCTTCGCTAGTCTAGTTTGGTTGGTTGGCAATGATTTCGTCAGGTACTTCGAAGTTGAAGGCAGAGAGTTTCATAAAGTCTTGGTGCCGTGTATTATCAGGTGTAGAACAGAATGGCGCAAAAATACTTTGTGAACGCCCACTTGTCAAGGGAAATTGCCTGATATTGCAACAGTTACCTGATATTATTAAAACTAATTAGGCAATTAGGGCGCTGACCTTTAAATTTGCGCGAAATTTCATCGCATATGCCACTCGATCCGTCAATCAAATCCGTGCTCATTATCGGCAGCGGACCCATCATTATCGGTCAGGCCTGTGAATTCGACTATTCGGGATCACAGGCCTCACTTGCATTAAAAGAGGAGGGTATCCGTGTTGCCTTGATCAATTCCAATCCTGCCACCATCATGACCGACCCAGTGACAGCAGACGATATCTATCTGTTGCCACTTACTGTCGAGTCAATTGAGGAGATTCTGCAAAAGCAAAAAATCGATGCCGTGCTACCTACTATGGGTGGGCAAACCGCATTGAACCTTGCTGTAGAATGTGCCAAAGCAGGCATTTGGGAAAAATATGGTGTCAGGATACTTGGATCAGATATCAGCGCTATTGACAAAGCGGAAGACAGGGAGCTATTCCGTAAGACAATGCTTGAGATTGGGATTCCTATCCCGAATGCGGAAACAGCCAACTCTTTCCTAAAGGGTAAAGAAATCGCCCAAAGGATTGGCTTTCCTCTCGTAATTCGTCCCTCTTACACCCTAGGCGGATTTGGTGGGGCCTTCGTACACGAGGAAAAAGACTTTGATGTGCTGCTTAAGCGCGGTCTGCAATCAAGTCCTATCCACGAGGTACTATTGGAGGAGAGTATTTTTGGCTGGAAAGAGTATGAGGTTGAAGTAATGCGAGACAGAGCCGGTAACAAACTGGTCATCTGTACCATCGAAAATTTCGACCCAATGGGTGTCCACACCGGAGACTCTATCACGGTAGCACCTGCGATGACCCTACCGGATACTATCTACCAAAAGATGCGCGACTATGCTTTCCGCGTCATGGATGAGTTAGGTGAGTTTGCCGGTGGTTGTAACGTACAGTTCTCTTCAGATCCTGAAACGGGTCGTGTGATCATCATTGAGATTAACCCTCGAGTTTCTCGCTCTTCGGCCCTTGCTTCTAAAGCGACTGGTTATCCGATTGCGCGTCTAGCCGCAAAATTGGCGGTGGGCTACACGCTCGATGAGCTTCCAAACCAAATCACTAAGAATACTTCAGCCTTCTTCGAGCCTACGCTGGACTATGTGATCGTAAAAATCCCTCGCTGGAACTTTGCTAAGTTCCCCGGAGCGGATCCTCGCCTTGGCCTGCAGATGAAAGCAGTAGGAGAGGTAATGGCTATCGGTCGTAGCTTCAACGAAGCGCTCCAAAAGGCATGTCAATCGTTAGAGGTAGGCCGCAATGGTATGGGGGCAGATGGTAAGGAGATGAAAGACCTGCAGGAAATCATGCAGAGTCTACGTGAGCCCTCTGACGGGCGTATTTTCCATATCAAAGACGCCATGCACCTTGGCGTACCCTTAAAAGATATTTTTGACGCTACTAAGATTGATCCTTGGTTTTTGCGTCAAATTGAATACTTAGTGATCCTCGAGAAGGAAATCGCCCGCTATACCATCAAAAACATCCCTTATGATGTCATGATGGAGGCGAAGAAAAATGGCTACGCTGACCGTCAGATCGCCCACCTACTCAGATGCCTCGAGAGCGAAGTGTTTGCTCGCCGTGAGGAACTTAAGGTGAAGCGTGTCTATAAATTAGTAGATACTTGTGCTGCGGAGTTTGAGGCTTCAACGCCTTATTACTACTCTGCCTTTGATCAGGAAAACGAATCTATCACCTCTGATCGTAAAAAAGTCGTGGTCTTTGGCTCAGGTCCCAACCGTATCGGTCAAGGTATCGAGTTTGACTACTGCTGTGTACACGGGGTTTTAGCAGCTCGTGAAGAAGAATTTGAGTCAGTCATGATCAACTGTAACCCTGAAACGGTTTCTACTGACTTTAATATTTCTGACAAGCTATACTTCGAGCCTGTCTTCTGGGAGCACATCTACGACATCATCCAGCACGAAAAACCGGAAGGGGTGATCGTTCAGCTTGGTGGTCAAACAGCACTAAAACTATCTGAAAAGCTAGATCGTTATGGAATTCCGATTCTCGGAACCTCATTCGATATGATGGACATGGCTGAGGATCGAGGTCGCTTCTCAACTCTCCTCAAAGAATTGGATATTCCTTATCCAGACTTTGGTGAGGCGGCTAATGCCGAAGAAGCCCTCGCTATTGCTCACAGAGTCGGCTATCCAGTATTGGTTCGCCCTTCTTATGTATTGGGTGGTCAGGACATGCGCATTGTGATCAACGATGAAGAGCTGACCCGCCACGTAATCAAAGTTATGAACCAAGTGCCTGGCAATAAGGTCTTGGTCGACCACTTCTTGGACGGCGGTATCGAAGCCGAACTAGACGCCATTGCAGATGGTGAGGACGTGCAAATCGTGGGTGTCATGGAGCACATTGAGCCGGCTGGGATTCACTCTGGGGATTCTATGGCTGTATTGCCTCCATTTAGCCTTAGCAAGAAGATTCAGGCTGAGATGGAGAACATTGCCCGTAAGCTCGCGCTTGCGATGCAGATCAAAGGTTTGATCAATATCCAATTTGCCATCAAAGATTATAAGGTATACGTAATTGAAGCCAATCCGAGAGCCTCTCGTACGGTACCATTTATTGCGAAGGCCCACAAAATCCCATATGTCAACTATGCCACTAAGATCATGTTGGGAACCCATATGTTGAAGGACTTCACCTTTAATCCAAAGCTCAAAGGCTATGCGATCAAGGTACCGGTATTCTCTTTCAACAAATTCCCGAATGTAGATAAAGCGCTCGGCCCAGAAATGAAGTCTACCGGTGAGAAGATCTTCTTTATCAAAGATCTCAAAGATCCGTTCTTCGTTAAGGCTTATAACGAACGTAATATGTACCTCTCTCGTTAGGCTTACCGCTGCGCGGAACGCTTAGCATAATCAACGCTGACCGGGCTTATGGCTCAGTCAGCGTTTTTGTTTAGGAGATAATCGTTCTGCGGAGCAGTGAAAATACAAATGATCCTTCAAGAAGACTTTTGAATACAAGCAAGCTGTCACATTGAGCATTGTCGAAATGCCTCATAGGGATAGTCGTTCTGCGCGGCAGTAAGGAAAGAAAAGGTCCTTCGGCGGCGCTCAGGATGACAAATGGTAATAACTATTGCCAACGGTAACCTTGTGCCTATCGAAATGCCTCGCAGGATAATCGTTCTGCATAGCAGTGGAGATACAAATGATCCTTCAAGAGGATTAAGTAATACAAGCAAGCTGTCACATTGAGCTTGCCGAAATGCCTCATAGGGATAGGCGTTCTGCGCGGCAGTAAGGAAAGAAAAGGTCCTTCGGCGGCGCTCAGGATGACAAATGGTAATAGCTATTGCCAACGGTCTCCTTGGGCCTATCGGTATGCCTAGCAGGGATAATTGTTCTGCGCAGCAGTGAAAAAAACTAGTCTTGTTTGAGGAGGATTTCCTTGAGGGTGTAAGCATTGGGAAATATGAGCTCATCCTCCTTTTCGCCAAAGACAGGGATATCGGGATCGTTGATATCCAAGACCTCATTTAGTTTGAAGGGGATATAGTTGACCCCCAATCTTTGGAGCTCAGGCGTTTTTTCTACCAGAATCAGTTGAGTGCTCAAAAGTGGGTCTTTGTGGCGTCTACCAACAGGGACCAAAGTATAGGAAACCGCAATCTTGGGACTATTGGCTTCCCATTCGATTTGATCGACCTGAAAGCGCCAGGGGTAGAGATCGTAGCGTATCATTGCTAGCACGAAATAGCGATCAAAATCTACCTCAAGTTCAATTTCTTCTAAGGGCTGAAAAAATCTGTTTAGGATGGAGTCGTGAGTGACCAACCAGCCAAATTGACGAGAAGGTAGCCACGGTTCTAGGAGGGGATCTTTGCTTTGCAGAAGTTCTGTACCGTCTTGACTTAAACGCATGCAGTATTCAGAATCTTCCATTTTGGTGAATTCAAGCCGTTTTTGCCCCCATAGCGGAGCAATAAAGCAAACCAGTATTAATACCAAAAGTAGTCGCTGCACCTCTTTTTTTATGCAAGATACAAAATATCCAATAAGTAAAATGGTTTTGACCTTGGGAGCTTAGGAATTTGCAGGAATAGAAAAAAAAACAATTTTTTTTCAAAGCAGCCCAACCCTTTTGTAATAGCCTGCGTGTAGCTTTTTGAATTTGCGATTTCCCGTTCTTTCAACCTCTAACCAAAACCTCAAAATTTGAAGTGCTAGATTTCATTTTGGCCAAAAAGCCCCTACGCGAGAGTAGGGGCTTTTTTGGAAAACTTTTTTAGCAATCTGTGAA
>CAZHOC010000586.1:0-4486 GCA_964534295.1 uncultured Bacteroidia bacterium
TTGACCCGTCTTACCAAAAGATGGGCCCGAGTGGTGGAATTGGTAGACACGCAAGACTTAAAATCTTGTGGACTGTAAGGTCCGTGCCGGTTCGAGCCCGGCCTCGGGTACAAAGGCGAAAATCGAGAGGTTTTCGCCTTTTTTTGTGTGCTAACTGCCGAAGTTATTGTGGAAACCTTTTTAATAAATAAATAAGCTAAATCGAAACCAGAGATTCGCTTTGAGAGGAGAGATATATTAGATAAAGCTTCTGATGATTTTTTAGATCCTATTCTGCTCACTTTTCTCTATGTGTTTTTTCACCAATTGATAATTGGCTAAAAAGACCGGACTGCACGCACGCGATAATAGATGGCCTTATTGGTGCTGGCCTGGTTGCCATTGAGGAAGATCTGGCTCCACGCGAAGAATTCAACGGACTCTGAAGAACTCCAGTAATTGCAATTACCGCAACCACTAGTATCAAAACCGATTCCTCCATTTGCGATCGCAGTGGAATCAATTGCTACTTTGTTGAGATACATTTCATTGAGTTCACCTTTAGAGGGCAAAAACCAGTCAGTATAGCCTTGTGCAGTTGAATTGGCACATAGGCGTGCGGCACAGTCTGCTTCAGCGCAGCCTGCTAAAATATCCAAAGTGTTTTGTGCGCCCGTTCCAATGCCCGTACCGTCGGCGCCGATTATGTTTGTTGGAATACACCCCCATGAAGCACCCGTAGAAAATATTGACAGTTCTGAAATACTTGCGACCAGCCCCCCTCCTGTACCATCGAGGTAGAAAATTACTCCCCCTTCATGGAAATCTCCGATCTGCAAGGAATCCTGCTCTACGAGCGCATTAAAAGATAAAGGTGAGCCGTCAAGGTTTGTCTGGTCAGCTTTTCGTGCTGATACCTCAAGAGATTGGACTGAATCAATACCCAATGTCCATATTGTTTCTGCTACTCCATTCTCATCCGTTAAGATTGACGCTGGTGATACAGATCCGTCTGCGTTGGGAAGAGTAAAGTACACGGGAACATTTTGTTGAGGGACTCCAAATTCGTCTAGTACCTTCGCTTGTATGGGGTAGGTATCTCCAGAATTTGCATCTTGGATATCTCCAGAGACTTTTTCAATTGAAAAGGGGGTCCGGTATTGAAGCTTGTTTGTAGCCCAAGAAGTATTATAATCAATCACGTTTTCCCCAAAAATTATTGCTTCTGCTCCAATTGTGGTATTGGCCCAGACATCCAGACCAAAGTCCCAATCCAAAGAGGGAGAAGCAATTTTTCCTTTTAGTTCTTCTTTCAATTCCACGATTGCATACGGACCTGCTACTCCATACAACTTGACTTCCACAGAGGGAATAAGGTCTACTTTTATGGTAGCTCCAACATCTCCTGCAAGGGGTTGCCAACTGTAATCAAGGTTGATCTGAGGATTGTACTCTGATTTCCAATCGGTTCCCTCATATTCGATCGAAATATCATAGGTGTTATTTATAGTGCCAGTAACGCCTGCGCTCATCGCTGCTTGAACCTCCGCTTGATACTTCAAGTCAAATTTGAAAGTAGCCTCAACTACTACTGGAATAGGAACTAGGCCTGTAGGTACCCAATAAGTATGTCGTCTTTTGAAGGTGGTTAACTCTAACTTCTCATTCAGAAGTCCTATAGCTTGTGTAGCTGAAGCAGTAAGGGTTAAGGATCCTACGGCCTCAGCATTAGGCATCTCAAATATCAAGGTATCCAACTCATGATCTTTAAAAGAAAAGTCAAAATGCATGTCGGAGTCAAATGCAATGAAACCATCGGCCGTAATTGATAATGCTCCTTGCTGAATTATTGGATAATTCTCCAAATCAAAGCGGAAGTCATCCCCATCACTTTTGTTAACACCAACCACGTCAAATTCAAAGTCGGCAGTCTCAAATAAATCTTCCATACTTGCCTGTTCAGTTTCAAGAACTAGCTCCTCGCTTCCTTCTTGAACTGATATCACTCTTCTGAGAAAACCAGACCCTTGATCTCCAACAATGACTTCTCCCTCCAAAATTTCTACAGTTTCCCCCGAAACCGAGAAGCGATAGGTTCCGTCTGCTATTTCCTGTTCTGTACTTATCAGATCGTAGGTTGTTGAATCTATGACAACTAACTCTTCACCTGGCTCATTGGGGGTAGAAGGAACATCATCAGGCTTATCCTTACAGCCCGCAATCAGCAGAAAGAAAATGCATGAAGCGATTACCACGTAGGAGAAATACTTCTTTATCATAGAAATGAGATTAGTAGTTAAGTGTATTGAATTTGGGAATGCCAACCCTTGTTGAAGTATAGTACGGGGATGGTTGATTTAGTACGAAAATAGAAATAATATTCCCGACTTGGAAGACCAAATCGGGATAAAAATATTCAAGCCGGAGTCTAAAAGATGGATTGAATTAGGGACTTTTGTCTGGTTTAATTTCTGCGAACGAAGGGTTCGGTACTATAAACCTGTTTTGTGATTAATTGCCAGAAAGAAAATCAGGCTCCATTCTTTAATCATTGCACCCAAATCTTCCCCATGACCCGCTCACTTAATGAACGAATCGAGTAAAAATACAAGCCAGGGCTAAGGCCTTGGGTGTTGAATGTAAATCGATGACTACCTGCTTTAAGCTCTCCCGCTTGGAGATTCTCAATTATTTGGCCATCGATATCCATCAGGTCGATTCGATATTCGGATTCTTGGCTGAGGGAAAGCTGTAGTTGAGTGATACCAGCAGAAGGATTAGGAAAGACATGATGGTATAGCTTGTTGCTTCCATTTATCTCGACCTCTTTTATTGAACTGTAGGCATACTGCCCATCTAAATCAATTTGCTTGAGTCTAAAATAGTGTCTTCCGGGAAAGGCATCTTTGAATTGATAAGCATAGCGATGAACTTCATTAGAGTTTCCCCTACCGGCTACGAAAGCGAGCTTTTGAAAAGCCTCTGAGGTGTCTGAACGAGCCTCAATCTCAAAACCTTGGTTATTGACTTCCTGCGCTGTAGACCAGTCCAGGATAATATTGCGTCCCTCCTTGCTTACTTGCCAGTCCTGGTAAATAACGGGGAAAGAAGTCAGGGTCTCACTAAAGGCTGCTACCATACATGAGGCGCGATTTAAGGCAAAGGCATTGTCGCTGGCCTGGGAGCTGCCGATGGGAACGCCCATAGGGTCTCCGGTCATAGTGTTATTGGGATTGGACCAGTAAGGGACCCGTCGGCAATTAAAGCCAAATACAGAACTACAATTGGAATTATAGGCCATTACCGTTCGCCAACGGCGGGTACTAGATGCTTGAGCGTTTTGGTTGACATAGCCATGATGATGAGAACAAGGCGTAGAGCTTGAATTGACATACCAATCATGATGTAAACCCATATTGTGCCCAATCTCATGGGCAAAAGTCAAGTTTGTGGCCATGCAAGAAAAGCCCGAGATACTAAAACCAATATCTGAATAGAAAAAGCTTGGACTGGGCTGCACATATCCAATACCACAGTAAGCAGAAGAAGTAATTAAGGCTACCAGGTCGGCACGATGCGCATAACGTAGCTGATGAATATTATCCATTAACCCGTCATTAGTGCTTCTAAGGGCAGCTAGATCCGCACTAGCACTGCCAGATTCTGTAAAAACTACCTCCTCAGTATGCACCAGATTATAGCTGTGTTGAACTCCACTATTGGTATTGACGGTATTTAATTCTGTAACTGCAGTGGCAATTGAAGCTTCTAAGGCAGCCGCATCATTTCCTGTTGCGGAGCGTGCTGCAGGGGTGTAAACCACTAAAACGTCAATAGTAACTCCAGGACAAACGTAGCTTGAATCACAAATAGAGCCACTCATTTCGGTGCCGTCCCCCTCTCCTAGAACTTGATCATCGAGCTCTTGGGGAATATTGCTAGGGTCAACTTCATAGATTCCATATACCGAAGCACCCTTATAGACCAAAAGAAAAGTATTTAGATTGGGGCTAACGACCTTGCCAAAGTATACGCCATTTTTTTCTGAGATGATTACATAGGCGGAAGGATCGCTTTGGATGTTCCCTTTCCAACTTTTGGTTTGGCCATAGCGCTCAATAAAATCTAAGTCTGAGGTGATTTCTATGTCTGGAAACAGTAGTAGGCTGAGCTGATTTCCCATGTTCCATTCCTCTAATTTTACATACCGTTTTCTGATAATTTCGAATTTGAATTCATCATCGCTTTCATCTAAGCCAAAATCGTTTGGATCCACAGGATCACCGATTAATTGAGCTAGGCTATAGAGGGGGAGAAGGATTACTGCAAGTACAAGAAAAGAACAGGTTTTAGTAAACACTTTTGCTAAGTAGGTTAATTATTGATTTGGTGATGCAATGGGATTTAATTGAAGTCCAGCATGGATCAGGATTGGATCCAATCGCTTTAATCTATGCAGGGCTGAAGGAGCCTGCCTTCTTTATGAAGACACGCAAATGGAAATTAG
>CAZHOC010000587.1:0-4474 GCA_964534295.1 uncultured Bacteroidia bacterium
TTCTTGTATATATTCTTCCAATCATCTGTCCAAAATTTTCACGCCTGCCTCCGGAATGACCGTACCAGGGCCAAATACCGCTCCGCCTCCTGCTTCATAAAGAAAATCATAGTCTTGTTGCGGAATGACCCCGCCAGCTACTACCATGATATCTCCGCGATCTAGTTTTTCGAGTTCAGCGATAAGTTGTGGCATGAGAGTTTTATGGCCTGCGGCTAGGCTTGAGACTCCCACAATGTGGACATCATTTTCGACTGCCTGCAAGGCTACCTCAGACGGTATCTGAAATAAGGGTCCAATGTCCACATCAAAGCCTAAATCCGCAAAGCTAGTGGCGATCACTTTTGCCCCACGATCATGTCCGTCTTGGCCCATTTTGGCAACCATAATACGGGGACGACGACCCTCTACTTCGGCAAATTCATCGGTGAGTTGGCGGGCTTTTTCTATAGCGGGAGTGGACATGGATTCTTGAATATATACGCCAGAAATGGCTCTAATGGGCGGTTGATAACGGCCAAAGGATTTTTCCATAGCGTCAGAAATCTCTCCAAGCGAGGCTCTTTGACGAGCTGCTTCTACGGCTAAGGCAAGCAGATTGCCTTCTCCAGAGGCTGCGGCATCGCTAATGGCTTGCAAGGCGGCTTGGGACGCTTCTTCGTTTCGTTCTGCTTTTACGCGATTGAGGCGTTCTATTTGCGAGATGCGCACAGCATCATTATCTACTTCGCGGATATCAAAGTCCGATTGGGTTTCCGTCTGGAAGCGGTTGACGCCTACTATTGTCTCTTTGCCAGAATCGATACGAGCCTGGCGGCGAGTGGCGGCTTCTTCGATGCGCATCTTTGGGATACCTGCTTCGATGGCCTTGGCCATACCGCCATATGATTCTACCTCTTCGATCAAAGCCCAGGCTTTATGGACCAATTCGTGGGTTAAGCGTTCTACGTAGTAGCTCCCCGCCCAAGGATCTACCGCCTTGGTGATATGAGTCTCATCTTGCAAATAAAGCTGGGTATTGCGCGCGATGCGAGCCGAAAAATCAGTCGGCAAGGCAATGGCTTCATCAAATGAGTTGGTATGCAGAGACTGAGTATGACCAAAGGCTGCCGCCAATGCCTCTACACAGGTGCGTGCCACATTATTCATCGGGTCCTGTTCGGTGAGACTCCAGCCAGAGGTCTGACAGTGGGTTCTCAAAGAGAGGGACTTAGGATTTTTGGGGTTGTATTGCTTGACGATTTTGGCCCAAAGCAGACGACCGGCACGCATCTTGGCGATCTCCATAAAGAAGTTCATACCAATGGCCCAGAAAAAGGAAAGGCGTGGCGCAAAAGCATCAATGTCCAAGCCTGCTGCAATTCCTTGGCGCAAATACTCCCAGCCATCGGCTAAGGTATAGGCTAATTCTAGATCCGCCGTTGCCCCTGCTTCCTGCATATGATAACCCGAAATCGAGATCGAGTTGAAGCGAGGCATATGACGAGATGTATAACCAAATATATCGCCGATAATACGCATAGAGGGCAGGGGAGGGTAGATGTAGGTATTGCGGACCATGAATTCCTTAAGAATGTCATTTTGGATGGTACCGCTCAACTTTTCGGGAATAACGCCTTGTTCCTCCGCTGCTACAATATAAAATGCCATGATCGGTATCACCGCACCATTCATCGTCATAGAGACCGACATTTGGTCCAAGGGGATTTGATCAAACAGGATTTTCATATCCTCAACCGTATCGATCGCAACACCTGCCTTACCGACATCGCCTTCTACGCGAGGGTGATCCGAATCATAGCCACGGTGAGTAGCCAAGTCAAAAGCAACAGACAAACCCTTCTGACCCGCAGCTAGATTGCGACGATAAAAGGCATTGGATTCTTCTGCAGTTGAGAAACCCGCATATTGACGGATGGTCCAAGGCCTGACCGCATACATACTACTGTAAGGTCCTCTGAGATAAGGGGGAATGCCAGCGGCAAATCCTAGGTGCTCTAAACCTTCTAGGTCTGAGGCGTCATATTGTGGCTTAATGGGAATACTTTCGGCGCTTTTAAAGCCTTGCTCTGGCTTTTGAGGATCGGGGCTTTTTTCCTGAGCGGGACGAAAGTTGATATTTTTATAATTGGGACGCATGATTAAGTCTTAGGAGGTGAAAGGGAGACTAATCTCTTCGAGGAACGCTAGTACGGGCATTCCTGCATAGGGATAGTGGTCGGCATTGAGCTTTTCGATACCCTCAGGCTTACCGGCGATGAGGATTTTAGCCTTAGGGAGCTGCTGCCGTACTTGTGCGACTAGAGTGTCGCCCTTTTCGAAGTAGTCTTGATCTGCTGCGCAGAACGCTACAAAGTCTGCGACGGTATGGTCGCTAAGCTCTTCAGCACTCGTCTCTGTAAACTCAAATCCCGCACTGGCTAAAAGATTTCGGGCAAATTGTAGACGCGCATTGCGCATCTTGATGTCTCCAAAGGTGCAGAGTAGAACCTTGGGTTTGGCCCCATTTTGGGCACTCCATTTATCTATGCGACTGCGCAGTTGCTCAAAGCTTGCTGCTGCGCTTGGTAATTGGTTATTTTGGGCCAAACGCTCGTTTGGATCTGCGTAGCGGTTGATACCTACTATCCCCTGCTTGCCCTTGGCAATAAACTCTTGCTGCAGGCTACGATAGGCATCTATTTGTTTGCGTACATAGCCAGTCTTTAAAGCCACATAAAAGCCGCCTGCGCCTTCAATTTCCTGGAAAAGCTGCCAGGCCTCCCGGGCTAGTTGTTCGGTGAGTTCTTCGAAGAAGTAGCTCCCTCCTGCTGGATCTAGGACTTGGTCGAGATAACTTTCATGAGAGAGTAGGTGATGTATATTTCTCGCCAAGCGATTGGATCGTCGCGAAGGAGCTGCGACTGATAAGTCGTAGTCTCGGATGACCAATGCATCAGTGCCGCCCATCACAGCTGAAATCGACTGGGTAGTCGCGCGGAGTAAATTGTTACTGACGTCATACTGAGTCTGAGACCAACGCGTGGTGCGACTGAGCACAAAAGGAGAAAGAAGAGTCTCGGCCTCCACCCCAAAGGCTGCTACCGCTTTGTGAAAGAGTATGCGGAAGGCACGTAGCTTGGCTGTTTCGAGATAGAAATTGTTGCCTACCGCAAAATTGAGGGCCATATTTTGTAGCAATGACTCTAGCGAATGGCCTTTTTTACCTAACCAATCGAGATACTCTACTACGGTCGCCAAGGCAAAGGCAAGCTCTTGGGTAATGCTACCTCCCTGCTCTTGTACATAACTCATATCGATTCCCAAGGCTCTGAACCAGGGTAGTTCGCTTAGGTTTTGGAGTCCACCTTCTGCGTCTATCCAGTCGCTAGCGCTTGGAAGCTGATCGTTTGCAGCCGCGGAACCAATTGGATCGTTGCGGAGCGTACCTGTTAGCAGTTTTTTAGAAACCCCTTGACTGGCAGCTTGCAGGATTAGTTCTGTGGCCGTAAGGATCGGCTTCTCCGCCAAACTGAGGTGTAAGGCATTTTGCGACAGGTCAATCGCGGCTATAAGACTAGATTCCAAAGCGTTCCCGACTAGGGAAAAAGCCCCAATCTCGGCCTCTCTGGCTTCTGTTATTCTCGATACTGCCTCTGGATCGTGAGTATAAATTTCTTGTACTGCCTGCCAAGCGGCGCCATCCTTTTTAAAAATGCCTCCACGTCTAAAGGGAGCTTCACCTACTGCTTGATTGATATGCTCTTGGATGGGAGCAATGTCCTCAGAGGTGTAGAAGGGGGCAAAATCAAGCCCTGGTTCTGGCTTCCACTGCAATTTAGAGACAGGCTTGCCTTTCAGGTCTTGCTGGACTTTGGCAAGCCAATCTGCCTTGCTAATGGGAGCAAAGTCTTGGAAAAGTTTTTTATCGGGGGGAGTCATCGATTAGGAAATACTTTATCTCTAAAACGGATTGACAATCAGCGGGTAGAAATGTTCGTCAATTTACTGACAAAAGATTCGAACGATTTGCGTAAATTTACGTTGAAATTTGTAGAGTGTACTAAAGACAAATCGCAAATGCAAGAAGTCGTAACCTGTCCAGTTAAGCTAAGCGAAAGCGCAGCCAAGGAGTTAACGAGGCTGATGGCCGAAACGCAAGTGGGTGAAGGAAAAGCGCTAAGAGTAGGCGTGAAAGGAGGCGGATGCTCAGGCCTTACCTACATATTAGATTTTGATGAGCCTAATGAGCTCGATGAAGAATACATCGTAAGAGGAGTAAAAGTCTTGGTTGATCCACGGCATGCTCTTTATCTACATGGTATGGAAGTAGACTTTGAAAATGGTCTTAATGACAGAGGTTTCATTTTTAACAACCCTAATGCTTCTAGTACCTGTGGCTGCGGAACTTCTTTCGCGACTTAAATGATCCGGCCGTTTTGGCTATGAGGATAAGCGTTCCGCGATGGAGCGGCCTCACAAAAAAATAACTTAC
>CAZHOC010000588.1:0-4467 GCA_964534295.1 uncultured Bacteroidia bacterium
CCCCAATCCCGCGAAACCGGCATTGTCATGCTGGCAGATTCCTGCGAAGCGGCGGCCACATCATTTGCCATCTCGAAGCCCAAATGGTTTGGCAAGCCATGGAAAGTCTTGACATCTCCGATACTGAGCTGCTAATCGTCGAAAACGTAGGGAATCTGGTCTGCCCAGCATCTTTCGATCTGGGAGAAGACTTCCGGGTTACGCTCATCGCTACCACTGAAGGAGATGACAAGCCCAAGAAATACCCAAAGATGTTCCTTACCAGCGACATGATGTTGGTTTCAAAATCTGACCTGCTCCCCTACCTTCCATTCGAGGTAGATGCGGTGGTAAAAGACGCACGAGACATCAATCATGAACTCGAATATATTCCTATCAGCAGCATATCTGGTGAGGGCTTAGATGAGTGGTGTGATTGGGTATTGGCAAAGGTCAAAGCAAAACAAGCTGCTGAGGCTGTTCCTCAATCCTAATGCAAAGCTGGGAAATCCACATTACTGGCATCGTACAGGGAGTGGGGTTTAGACCCTTTGTCTATCAACTTGCCCAGCAAAAAAACATAAAAGGCACGGTCAGCAATGGGAGTGCGGGCGTTAAGATTTGCTTCAATGAATCTCAGGAAAACGCTGAGAAGTTCTATCAAGCGGTTTTAGCTCAAAAACCTAGCATTGCCCAAGTCCGTTCCAGTCGCTTGCAATCCGTAGACAAGCGGTTCTTTGACAAGTTTGGTATTATCGAAAGTGAGGAGGAAGGTCCCAAGACCAACTTTTTTGCTCCTGACTATGCTCTATGTGGACACTGTCGGCAAGAAATGCGTGATCCCAACAATCGTCGCTTTGGCTATCCCTTTATTACCTGCACCCAATGCGGACCTCGCTTCTCTATCATCTCCAATTTGCCCTATGATCGTCCTTACACGAGCATGGCAGATTATCAGATGTGCTCGTTCTGCGAAGCAGAATATCATAATCCAATCGATCGAAGGCACTACTCGCAAACAAATTCTTGTGCCAGCTGTGGGATCAAACTGACTTATTACGCCATTGGCGAACGCTCAGACATGCTCCACAATCCTCAGCAAATTATCGCTGCGGTCTGTAAAGCATGGCAGGATGGGAAGATCATCGCCATCAAAGGTATCGGAGGATTTCTCCTGACTTGTGATGCCTCAAATGCAGAAAGCATCAAACGCCTCAGAACCCTAAAATCTCGTCCGAGTAAGCCTTTTGCGGTAATGTTTCCAGAGCTAGACGCCCTCGGCGAACGCTCAACTTTAGAGAGAGAGGCATTGTTAGATGAGGTTTCCCCTATTGTTTTGTTACCTCCCGATAGCTATCGGGAGCGCGGAACGCTCAATCAAGCAGATCTCATCACCGGAGGTCTTCATCAGGTAGGGGTAATGATTCCTTATACCCCTCTTTATCAACTGCTACTTGATGCTTTTGGCAAAGCCATCATTGCTACCAGCGCCAATCGCGGCAACGCACCCATCTGTTACGAAGATGAATCTCAGCTAAGTGAAATCTGCGATTTTATCCTGAGCAATGACAGAGCCATTCTCGTCCCGCAAGACGATAGTGTGATCCGCTTTAGTCCTAAGCATCAGCGAAAGATCATCATTCGCAGGAGTCGAGGCATGGCTCCTAGTTTTTTTCCGGCTGAGCTGGCTTTGCCGAACGATTGTATCCTAGCCTTTGGCGCGGATATGAAGTCAAGTTTTAGCCTCCTTCATCAAGGCAATATTTACATCAGCCAGTACTTGGGAGATTTGTCTCATTTTGATACTCAGCAACAGTTCCATGCAGTCTCGGAGCATATGCTAAGCGTTCTGCGAAGCAGCCCTACTAAAGTCCTCCACGATCTACATCCCAATTATGCTTCCTCGCGTCTAGCCACGGACTTTGCGCAAAAGCAGCAAATCAAAAGTTACGCTTATCAGCATCATAAGGCTCATTTTGCGGCTGTTCTAGCGGAAAATGGACTTCTAAACCAAGAGGAAAAGGTATTGGGCTTTTGCTGGGATGGCACAGGTTACGGATCGGATGGCAATATCTGGGGTAGTGAATGCTTTAGTTATAAGGACCGAAAAATCGCACGGCTACATCACTTGGATTACTTTCCCGTCATCGGAGGGGATAAGTTATCTCGCGAGCCTCGCCTAGCGGCTTTGGCCATACTGGGAGAAATCGCAGCAGTAGCTAACAAGTTTAGCGAAATGGAGCAAAAGGTCTACGCTCAACTTCTTCCCAAAGCAAGACTGCAAAGCAGCAGCATGGGACGTTTATTTGACGCCGCAGCCTCTGTTTTAGGCATATGCGATCGCCAAAGTTATGAGGGGGAAGCTGCCATGAAACTAGAAGCGCTAGCCACTCGCTATTATCAGCAAAATCCTCTCAGCCAAGCGCACTACCCTATCGGTAATACCTTCTCGGGCAAAGCATTATTGCAAAGCATCATGGCCGATCTGGAACAGCAAATACCGCTGGAACAAATTGCCTTTCGCTTTCACAATAGCTTTCCCACCTACCTCCACCAGCAAGCAGTGAAGCACCATAGTCGTCATCTCTGTATGAGCGGCGGTGTTTTTCAAAACGCCCTTTTGGTGGACCTAATCATTGATCAATTAGGGGCTGATTTTCAGCTCTATTTTCATAAGCAACTCAGTCCCAATGACGAGAACATCTCCTTTGGGCAACTGATTCTACATCTACTCGAAACCCATAAGACAAAATAATTATGTGTCTGGCTATACCTGGTAAAATTCAATCAATCGAACACAAGTTCGATGGCCTTGTGCGCATGGCCCAAGTCAGTTTTGGCGGCATCATCAAAGAGGCCAGCCTCGAAATGGTCCCTGCGGCCAAAGTAGACGATTATGTGCTCGTACATGTAGGCGTAGCCATCAGCATAGTCGATGAGGAGGAGGCGAAAAAGACCTTTACTTATCTCGAACAGATAGGGGAGCTAGAGGAATTAGAGGAGATAAAAACGCATTTACCCGATCCATCCACCTATAGATAATACTGCCATGAAGTTTCTATCAGAATATCGCGACCCAGAGCTCGCCCAGCAGTTTTTGGAAGAAATCCATAATACGGTCACTCGACCTTGGAAAATCATGGAAGTATGTGGGGGACAAACCCATAGCCTTGTCAAACACGGTATCATCAATGTCCTACCCGAGGAAATCACTATGATCCACGGCCCAGGCTGCCCAGTCTGTGTTACGCCTTTGGAATTGATAGATAAGGCAGTGCATTTGGCGCAGGAGGAAGGAGTGATCCTTTGTTCATTTGGGGATATGCTGCGGGTTCCCGGCAGCCAGAAAAGCCTTTTACAGGCTAAAGCGGAGGGTGCAGATATCCGCATCCTTTATTCGCCGCTTGAAGCCGTAAACTTGGCCAAGGAGAATCCTGATCGTGAGGTAGTCTTTTTTGCAGTAGGTTTTGAGACCACCGCCCCGGCGAACGCTTTGTCGGTCTTACATGCGCAAAGACAAGGCATCAAAAATTATTCGATCCTTACCTCTCATGTTTTGGTTCCTCCAGCCATGGAAGCCGTCATCAACGACGATGAAAGCCATATCGATGCCTTTCTTGCGGCTGGCCATGTCTGTACCATCATGGGTCTTGAAGAATACTACCCTATCGTCGAAAAATATAAAGTTCCTATCGTAGCCACTGGTTTCGAGCCGGTAGACATTCTGCACGGGATTTTGATGACGGTTAAGCAATTAGAAGCAGGCGAGCATAGACTCGAAAACCAATACAGTCGCGTGGTCAAAGCCGAAGGCAATCCCGAGGCGATGAAGGTCATCTATCAAGTGTTCGAGGCAGATGACAGAGCATGGCGAGGCATTGGCGTCATCCCCCAGAGTGGTTATGAGGTACGCGAAAGCCTCAAAGATTATGACGCAAACCTCAAGTTCAATATCCCTATTGATAAGGTAGAGGAACCCAAAGAATGTATTGCCGGTCAAGTGCTTAAAGGCATCAAGAAACCGCACCAATGCCCTGCCTTTGGCAAAAAATGCACTCCACAAAATCCACTCGGAGCACCTATGGTCAGCTCAGAAGGAGCTTGTGCAGCCTATTATAACTTTTCCAACGAGGCCCATGCCACAGCAGTATGAGTGAAGCCAAAATCCATATGCGCCTAAGCTGCCCCATGCCCAAACTCGATTACGAGATTATCACTTTGGGGCACGGTAGCGGTGGCTTGCTCACTAATCAGTTGCTCGACAAACTGATCTTTAAGGCACTACACAATCCGATCCTGGATAGGCGGCACGATGGGGCGCAGCTTGCTGTTTCGGGCAAGGTGGCTTTTACCACGGACAGCTTTGTGATCTCGCCTATTTTCTTTCCGGGTGGGAATATTGGAGAGCTTGCCGTCAATGGCACGGTCAACGATCTCGCCATGAGCGGAGCGACGCCCAAGTTTTTATCACTCAGCTTTATCATTGAG
>CAZHOC010000589.1:0-4463 GCA_964534295.1 uncultured Bacteroidia bacterium
TAATACGTAACCATGTTTCTAACTCTAAGACGCTCAACAAATTTTGTGTAGCTACAATTTTATAAATGCAATATTTCGCATCCATAGGACAGAAATAAGCGTTCCGCGCAGCGGTAAGCCCCAATAAAATCTCCCTACTAATACAAAGGCATCGGCAGGGCCGAACGCTCCCTCTTTTCTTTACCACCAAAGCGGAAGCCAAGGCTCAATTCATGGGTCGGACCAAAGGACACAAAGTTGACATCTGAGAGATAGTGGTCGTATTGATAAGCCAATTGTATGGGTCCTAAGGTGGAACCTAAGCCAACACTAAAGCGGCCTTCGAGCTGAAACCAACTGATAAATTGAAGCCACTTTGTCTCCACGGCAAGCCCTAGCATATACATATTATCAAACTGGCCTTGGCGCTGATAGTGCATTAAAGGACTCAAAGCGATAGGCCCAATCGGAATCCGTATTCCTGTCGTTGCGGAGTAAAAAGTATTTAGATAAGCTTGGCCTGTTTCGGCAAAAGCGCCTCCTTGAATATGCTTGGCACTGGCCGAAAGAAAAAACAAGCGGTTGTAATAGACCAATCCCGCATTGAAATCTGCATATGGAAAATGATCAAAACCCGATGTCTGCGCTGGGGAAACAAATCCTGTCCTTGGATCAATTTGATCTGGAAACCTGAGTTTGTTGTAATTGATCGTCCGAACATTAACGCCGCCTGATAAACCGGCTCTAATAAAGTGTTTTTCCCCTATTTGGAACTCCTTTGCAATATGCAAATGGTGGTTGGAGGCGGTAAACCCATATACGGAGAAATCATATTGCGTATTGATCCCTACTCCCCAACCCTTAGCTAAAGGCTGATCATAGGCAATCCCCCATTGTTTGTAATAGCCGGGAATATTGACCCATTGAGCGCGATATTGGGTCATCAAATAGCCTGCGCCTTGACTTCCCGCCAAGGCAGGGTTGAGACGGAGTCGATTGGCAAAAATTTGTCCATAAAATGGATCTTGAGCATAAGCGTTCGCCGAGGCGAAAACGATCAAGATTGTCAAAAAATAAAACCTGTATTGTGCTTTCATTTTGATAAGGTAACATTCAATTGCGTAATTGGAAATACCAAAACTCTCCCCCCCATGGCAAAAAGAAGTTCCATCTTTGATATGATCGGTCCGGTTATGATCGGTCCTTCCAGTTCGCATACCGCTGGCGTAGCTCGCATTGGGCGTATTGCACGCCACCTTTTGGGTGCGCAGCCCGAAAAGCTGACCATTACCTTTTACAATAGCTTTGCTCGGACTTATGAGGGGCACGGCAGTGATCGCGCTATTTTGGCTGGGCTGATGGATATGATGCCTGATGACGAACGCATCCGCGATGCCTATGAGCATGCCGAAAAGGTAGGCCTAGATTTCAAAATGAAAGCCGTCAGCAATGCCTCAGCCTTGCACCCTAATTCGATCCGCATCAAGATGGAGGACGAGCATCGTAAGCTTAATGTGCTCGGTGTTTCGCTAGGAGGCGGCTTGGTCGCCATCCGTGAGATTGATAAGTATCCCTGTGATTTTTCCGGCGACCACATCACCTTGGTGGTTACGGCAGAAGACAAGCATGGTAGCATCGCTTTCATCGCCAATGTGATTGCGCATGATCAGTGCAATATCGCCACCATGTCCGTCAACCGTAGCGCCAAAAATGGGGAAGCCAAATTGGTGATCGAACTCGACTCAGATCTTAGTCTGCTGACTTTGCAATACCTCGAAAGCCTCTACTGGGTCAAGGATGTGATTTGCCTCGATTTGCTTGATAAAAAGGAGGATTAGGGCTTTTGGGGCTGCTTCGCAGAACGCTTATACCTTGATTAACAATGGTGGTTTTTGGCACAAAATGTAGGGACGCAAAATTTTGCGTCCCTACGGATGGTTCCATCGGAGCCTTGATTTTTTCCCCTATCCCCCTCATCTAATCTCTGCCACCCTTCGATTTCGCTCTACCACTGATTTGCTTGAAGGGGCATAATTGTAGAATTTTAGGCCGTCATCAAAGACAACTGCCAACCTCATCATTATGATTTTTCGGACTTTTAGCCTTTGCTTCGCTTTACTTTTGTTGGTGATGCCTGCTCAGTCGCAGAACGCTGACCTCTGGGATTTGCAGCGCTGTTTAGATTATGCGGCTAACAACAATCTGCGTTTGCAGCAAGCAGGCCTCAACGTACAATCGGCCGAACTCAGCCTCAAGCAAGCGCAAAACAATCGTCTTCCCAATGCCAATGCTTTTGTCTCAGCTCGAAACAGCTTTGGTTTTAGCATTGACCCGGTAACGGACCAGTTTACCACCCAAGGAATTTTCTCCCTATCTCCTAGCGTGAGTTCAAACGTTACGATTTATAATGGCTTTCGTCTCAAAAATCTGATCAGACAATCTGAGGTGGATCTACTCGCCAGCCAAAGCGATCTCGACAACAATAAGATCAGCCTGGTCCTCAATATCGCTACGGCTTATCTACAAGTCCTTTCGGACTATGAGACTTTAGAGAGTGCCCGCATCCAATTGGTCTCTACTGAGGAGCAACGTGACCGTACGGCTAAGCTAGTAAAAGCGGGTTCTTTGGCTCAAGCGGACCTTTTACAGCTGGAATCGCAAATTGCGACCCAAGAGCGTACCGTAGTAAATGCAGAAAACTCCCTTGATATCTCTTACCTCAATCTTCGCAGTATCATGAATTTGCCTGCAGATGAGGAGTTCGAGATTCAGCGACCAGAATTGGCACCGCCAACAGAAGTGAATCTGCCGACGCTAGCGGAGATCATCAGCTACGCCCAAAATACTCAGCCCTCTGTGGAGGCAGCAGACTTACGTATTCGTAGCGCCCAAATCAACCAAGCGGTTGCGCAGGCCGGGAAGCTTCCTTCCTTGAGCGCAGGTGCCGGTATGGGTACGGGTTATACGAGTGGCTTGGTGATTGGCGGAGAGCCAGTTTCCTTAGCGGATCAGTTTTCCCGCCAGTTTGGGGGTAATATTGGTCTCAGCCTCAATGTGCCGATCTATAACCGTGGCCAAAACGAAACCAACATCCAACAGGCAAAAATTGGCATCGAAAACGCTCAACTTAACGCGGACATTGTCCGCCAGGATCTGCAGGTAACCATTCAACAATCTTATGTAGATGTTGAAAATGCCTATTCCAGCTATGTTTCTATCGAACGCCAAATTGAAGCCCTAGATTTGACCTTTAAAAACACTGAAAAACAGTTTAATCTAGGACTCGTCAATTCAGTTGATTATCTCGTGGCTCAAAACAATCTTAACCAAGCTCGCTTTGACTTGGTGAGAACAAAATATATATACTTCTTCCGCCGTAAAGTCCTAGACTTTTACATGGGCCAACCTATTTCTTTCTAAATGTGGTTCGCTAATAAGCGTCGATCTATGTTACTACACAAGCTTTCTTACACTCAAGTATTTAGCCTTATCGGCCTCTTTCTGATTCTTTCCGCTTGCGGAAAACCCAAAACCGGGGTGATGGTCGAAAGTGCCGAAATGCGTGATGTCTACGCACGTGTCACAGAGTCAGGAGTGATTCAACCCACTATCGAAGTTCCCGTCGCGCCTGACGTTTCGGGAGAGGTAGTTTTTATCGCAGTCCAAGAAGGGATGAAAGTCAAAAAGGGAGACCTTTTAATGACGATTCGCCCAGATGACTATAAGGCTCAATTGGAGCAAGCTCAAGCAGCGGTTAACCGCTCACAAGCGGCCTATCTACAAGCCAAAGCCAATGCCGAACAAGCAAAAGCTACCCTTTTACAAGACTCTGTTGCCCTCAAGCGAACCGAGCAGCTTTTTAAAGAACAAGTAGTTTCTCAGGTAGATTTGGAAAACGCTCAGTTGCGTTTCAATGTCTCTAAGTCTCAGTATGAGGCGTCTCGCTTCAATGTACAATCCTCTTATTATGCCGTGCGTAGTGCGGATGCCTCTAAAAAGCAGGCACGCCAAAACCTAGACCGGACCAATATCTATGCTTCCATGGATGGAACGATCACCCTCCTTAATGCGGAAGTAGGACAAAGAGTAGTAGGTACCGGTATGATGTCGGGTTCTGAAATCCTTAAGATTGCTGACCTCTCTAGTATGGAAGTAGTCGTGGAGATCAACGAAAATGATATCGTAAACGTAAGCCTGGGCGATTCTGCGCAAGTAGAGGTAGATGCTTTCCCAGACGAGAAGTTTTATGGCAAAGTAACCGAAATCGCTTATTCCGCTACGGTAGCGGGAGTAGCCTCTACCGATCAGGTAACCAACTTTGAAGTCAAGGTGATGGTCGATCCGACTTCTTACCGCAACCGCGGCTTAGCTCCAGGCAACGAATTGAAGCCTTCTAACGAAAGTCCTTTCCGCCCGGGTATGTCATCCTTGATCGAGATTTTTACGCGAAATTCTCAAGGAGTAGTTACCGTGCCGATTCAGGC
>CAZHOC010000590.1:0-4460 GCA_964534295.1 uncultured Bacteroidia bacterium
CGCGCCATTGCTTCACGCAATTCCATAAAACTCCCCTAACTCACCTAATCAAAATCTATCTGATATGGAGCAATTGTAAATCGGATAAACCCGATACAGATTAGTCCCTTTGGGACGAAAGGAAAATTAGAGGGCCCTGCCCTCTATTCCTTCAAACGAAAAAGCTTCAGGCCGTGTCCTCGGCTACGCCTGCGGGCCTCACCACCCTTCGTTTTTCATTTGTACCTTTAACTCCCCTGCTCCGCGCGAACTCGGGTTTCCATCAGGGAAACCATGATTAATTTAAGTGGAGTGAAAATGAATTACCAAGCAAATATAGGACAACAAAACCATGTCGCTTTGCCACCGAATGGGGCGAAAATACTGGAGGAATATTATCAAAAGAAGGCCAGTTTGCCCCTTTTGATTGAAGGGTTTTTAGGCGCGCAAACCGCGCTTGAGTCTGCAACATCTATACTTGGCGCATATACGGGGAAGGCTTTCGATAATGTACATCTTTACAAAGACCGCATTGAGAAACGGCTTTTATGCAATGCCTGGCAAGCCCTACGGACGCTTTACCAAATTGATACGATTGCACCTGTGTCTGATCGTGACCAACTGGACAGATTACTGGAGAACCCACCAGAGTTAACGCCGGAAAGTATGGTCGAGGTGTTTGGTGACTACCTAATGAACCCGCGTATCAATCAGCTCCGGAAACTGGCTGAAATCTTCGTGAAATTAGATGATGCGTACAAGTCACACAGCAAAGTTAAGATTGGTGTTCAAGGTTTGCCGAAGCGTATCATCATGACCCATATGGGCTCAGACTGGTCGGGACGTCTTTCATATTATGGCGAACGGTATTTGCACGATTTCCTAAGCGCACTACAGGTGTTCGATGGTTACGGAATACCAGACAAGTCAATTATTCATGAAATAAGCAAAGGACACCGCGATTCATATCGTGGGCTTACATTTAAATTTTTCAAGAATGGCAATATGCACATTCATTTTGACGAACACGCCTTGTTACAGGCTAATCGTTGCCTTGCCGAGTATTACGGCGATGTTCTGCCCGATGTTGAGCCAGATAAAGACGACTTAACGCCGGATTTAAAGGGCCAGCAGGTTTCTAAAGACTTACAATATTATCCCACACCGAAAGCTGTTGCAGGCAAGGTTGCTAGGTCGTTTTATGTGAAAAATGGCTACCGGGTTTTAGAGCCGTCATGTGGTTGCGGCAGATTGATTGAGGCCGTTCATAACAACGCGGTTAATAATGGCGTGGAAATTCGCATTGATGCTTACGAAGTACACCAAGGACGGGCTAACCAGGCGCGCACCTTAGGTCTTGCCAACGTCATGGTGCGTAATTTCTTAGAAGTCACACCAAGTGAGGAATATGATATCGTATTCTTGAACCCACCATTCTATGGGAAGCATTATCAAAAGCATGTCGAACATGCCATGAAGTTCCTAAAGTCAAAGGGTGTCTTAGTTGCTATATTACCGGCAACAGCTCGCTACGATCATAACTACGTCGCGAAAGAAAGATGGCGTGACTTACCTGTTGGTTCTTTCACTGAAAGTGGAACTCGTGTTCCAACTGGTTACGTACAGTTGATTAAAAGCTAATTTTGTACAGGACTCTTGAATTGTTTTTTACAAAACAAGTTAGGCGGCTTCGAGCCGTCTAAAAACATAGAATTACTGACGGTTCCGGTTGTGTTCTCAATAACTTCCGGATTTTTACATTTTCCGTGAGGGTCGCCTAATCTTCTGGCGCTTTATCTGACAATGCTTCACATAATTCGATGACAGCACTTTTCGCGGGGGACTCCGCTATATTGTCGAAGCTCTTGAGCAGTCTATGATTTTGCCTTTTCAGCAACACTGACTGTACACTGTCACTGATTTCAGAAGATGTTTTTGTGGATTTCAATCCCTCAAAAAAATAATTAGGTTCTACATTTAATACCTTGCAGAACTGCCATAGCCTACTGGAGCCAATGCGGTTTGCGCCACGTTCATACTTCTGTATCTGCTGAAATGTCACATCAACAAGATCACCGAGCTCTGTTTGTGACATATTCAGATTAAGGCGCATCAATCTCAATTGCTTTCCAACAAATTTATCTATTACTTTTTGTTCTTCAGGTATTTTCGTCTGAGACATGATTCTGTTAACCCCCTAGTTCCTAGTTGTGGCCTCTTGGGCCGTTCCCAACATAAACTGGGAAAACAAATACACTTGGGTGCATTCATCATATTTCTGAAGGAACGCCACGTTCTCCGTTCCTGTTACGCTAACGCGCTCGCCAATATCCGACTTTGCCGATAAGTGAATTTGATCAATGTCCTGAGCGGCAAACGCTGAATGTGGTGACCACATTAAGCCAGCCACAATACGAGTATCACGCTCCATGACCTCCAAGCCGGCAATGGCGTCTGAATAGTTCCCCGGCTTATTTGTGAGGACAGTTCGAAATACTGAAAAATAAGCGCTGCACTCTGTGAGCTCGGCTACAACTTCCCTCACCTCGTCCTTGCCGCCTTGGGTCTTTTGTGAAAGCTCCACCAATATGGACTCCGCTTTCAGCCCCATTGTCTGCGCATTGGCAATAAAAGGTCCCAGAAGGAATGTCATCACGAGGAGCAAATTTGGTGCGGTGATCAACAGTTTCATCATTTTCTACGTAAACCCATTTTATACAACCTTAAGCGCTTTTTTATATCATTTATCGATAAACTTGGTATTATATAGTCATGGCCCAGCTTATTTTAATAAACCTCGGAATAATTATCCCGTTCATCATCATGTGCGCTTTTGCGCTGAAGATAACTCTTGATGACCTGCCCCTGCACATTTTCGTGTGCTGTTGCATTGCGGTCATATCATTTTTGTTTGGAATAATCGGTTTGCTGTTCATTGCAGTGATGATCGTGATTGAATTTCTAATAATCCATAAAAATCGCGTAACGGCCGCTGAATTAGCCAATTGAGCCCTCGAAAACTTCGATTCTCGTCGAGCAAACAGTAGGTAGGTAGACACTCATTTTTGTATTTTCCTCGACGAGAGAGAGATTTTTTTCTTGTTTTGTTCTCTGATTTTCCAAGGTTCATCCCAAAATCCGTTCCAAAGCCCCTTTTTTTGCTGTTTTGCGGCCTTTTCCGCCTCAAAATAGTCAAGGGAGTATTTAACGTAAGCGCGAGCAAAACCTGTACTTACCTGGTGCTCGCCAAGATCGATGTCGCGTACCCAACATTTTGCCAGCAAACGTCTGTACCGGTCACGGCGCTTTCCAATACATCTAACCTCATGACCATCTATTACACGTACCAAATTTGTACGAGATCGTCGGCCGCAATCAAATTGCTCAAGAGCTGCCGAAAGGCAGGTTTGTCCTAACTCCGGTGCATCAATACCCACTAACCTAACGCGCATGGGATCTTCACCTGACTCAACAGTAATTTTTAGACCGTCACCATCGACGATAGCCGCATGCCCTTCAATGACGGTAGCGTTTGCCACCATAGGATATGAAAGCAACAGACCGATAAAAAGTACTGGTTGATATTTCATGACTTGCCATATCCCTCAAAATCAATATTCCTGTATAGTGTACAGTATTGTTTAGGGAGGAGTACAATCATGAAGGTAGGTAAAGCCGCAAGAATTATCACAATATATAGCGTTACGTTGGGCTTAGTTGGATGTGCTTCCAATCCGGGCAATCTATCAAGTGCTGTCATGACTCAGGCCGCCCAAACACCGACAAAAACGGATCAATATGTCGACTACGATTGTTCTCAGCTCGATACAGAAGTTCGGGAAACCTATTTGAGTATGCAGCCAAAGGAACAAGGTCTTTTCGTTGATCTATTAAATTCTGGTGCTTACGGCGCGAAAACTTACGGAATGGCTCGCCTCGATAGCTACGTACCTGGAGTGAGTTTCGTAAATACAATCGTGAACCGCAAAAAAGGACAGGAAAAGGCCACAGCAATGTTAGGTGGGCAAATGTCCGCATCAAACAAGTTGCAGTCCCTTCAAGCTGTTCGGCTTGAGAAAAAATGCCCTGGAAACATCCTGGATTTATTTGAAGAGAAATAATCTATTCCTCCGTACGTGGAAGATGGTCATGTGCCGTTTTCACACCTGCCATTGCCCCGTATAGCTCACAGCTACCGGGGCATTTTTTTTGAGCCATTCGAATACATACACCGTAACTTTGTTGGATACTGTTCAATATCTCAGGTATTGATTTTTTAAGAGAAGAATCCATTTCAAGATACTGTGTAATTTCTTTTGATGATGTCTCGGGAAGAACAAATGGCTCACTCCCTGAATGGTCAACTATTACATCCGAAAAACAAGTACTCATATGAACCAAGTCGACGTCTTCACCGGACAGACCGGAATAAATAATACCAGCTTCGTCAACCAGGTCCTGATCTGTCTGTGCTTCAATAT
>CAZHOC010000591.1:0-1659 GCA_964534295.1 uncultured Bacteroidia bacterium
CTTCCTTCTGGAAGGGACTTTCCCTTGGTACTAGTGGGGCTAACCTGATCACGCATTTCGACGCCGAGAAGTTTAAGACCCGCTTTGCTTGTGAAGTGAAGGGCTTTGATGCGAAAGAATACTTCGGACGCAAAGAAGCTCGGAAGATGGACCGCTTTTGCCACCTTGGTAGAGCGGCCGCTGATGAAGCCATGCAAGATGCAGGCTTCGACATGGACAAGATTGATCCCTATCGTTTTGGGGTGATTTTTGGTTCCGGTATTGGAGGAATCGATGTATTCTCTCAAGAAGTTGCAAATTTTACCAATGGAGATGGTACCCCTAGGGTCAACCCCTTCTTCATCCCCAAGATGATCATTGACATCTTGGCCGGTAATATTTCCATTAGATACGGCCTCAAAGGGCCCAACTATTCCAGTGTATCTGCTTGTGCTACTTCTTCTAACTGTATCATTGATGCGGTAATGCTCATCAAATTGGGCTATGCTGATGTCATGATTGCAGGCGGAGGCGAGTCAGCCATCACTCAAATTGGGATCGGAGGATTTAACGCTATGAAGGCGCTCTCTGAAAACAATGATGAGTTTGCCACTGCAAGCCGTCCTTTCGACAAACGTCGTGATGGTTTTGTAATGGGCGAAGGCGCTGGAGCCTTGATTATCGAATCCTACGAACATGCCGTCAAAAGAGGTGCTAAAATCTACGCTGAAATCGGCGGGATTGGCATGTCGGCTGACGCTCACCACATCACAGCCCCACATCCAGAAGGAGAAGGTGCTGCGCGTGTAATGCAAAATGTTTTGCAAGACGCTGGTGTTAAGCCTGAAGAAGTGGACTATATCAACGTGCACGGTACTTCTACCCCATTGGGAGACGTAAGCGAGACCCAAGCCATCAAAAAAGTGTTTGGCGACCATGCTTACAATCTCAATATCAGCTCCACTAAGTCTATGACTGGACACCTTCTCGGTGCCGCCGGAGCGGTTGAAGCCCTCGCTGCGATTTATGCCCTTCAGCATGATATCGTACCTCCTACGATTAACTTTGAAGAAGAAGATCCTGAATGTGATCTCAACTTCACCTTCAATAAGGCCCAAGAACGTAAAGTAAATGTCGCCATCTCCAATACTTTCGGCTTTGGCGGACACAATGCTTCCATCTTATTTAAGAAAGCTCAGGCCTAATTATTCCCGGAATCCAGCCCTTGATCTTACAATGCTTTGATAATTAATCTATTGCTTTGTATTTTAAGGCTCGATTCTGGGTTTTTTCTTTTCTATGTTGTCAATTCGTCAACTTTACAATCTTCAAGTATCCAAGGACAAGCAATTCGTTCATGATATCAAGGACATCTCTGGATTTGTCCCAAAAGAGGTATTCCTGTACCGCTTGGCATTGACGCATAGCTCCTCTATCAAAAAGTCTCGCAAGTCCCGCAATGCTCGTATGTCAGTCGCAAAAGGCTGCAACGAGAGGCTTGAATTTCTAGGAGACTCTATCCTAGACTCAGTAATCGCTGAGTATCTCTTCAAGATTTATCCAACCAAGGACGAAGGATTTTTGACCGAAATGCGGTCCAAAATCGTCAATCGTAAATCATTGAATGAGATTTGTCGCAAACTCCGTATTGACTCACTCATCCAACACAATCAGTCTGGT
>CAZHOC010000591.1:1692-4458 GCA_964534295.1 uncultured Bacteroidia bacterium
TACAGTCAACGAATCTATGTTTGGCGACGCCCTAGAAGCCTTTATTGGTGCCGTATATCTAGACTTAGGCTATACCAAGACCAAGCGCTTTATCTACAACCGTATCATCGAGCCTCATGTGCATCTCCACTCCGTGGAACACCAGATCATCAGCTACAAAAACAAGCTGATCGAATACGTGCAAAAGACTAAGATGGGTATGCTCATGTTTGATGTGATTGCGGAGAAAGGCGACGGCCGTAACAAGACTTTTCGTATTCAAGCCCGTGTAGGCCAGAAAGTATTAGGCATAGGAGAAGGCAAAAACAAGAAAACTGCAGAACAACGTGCTTCTGAAGATGCCCTCCACAAACTCAACATTCTCGCTCCCACGGCTTAGAAGTAGCGAGCACTAGTATTTCTCATCCTCCTTGAAGCTTTTAGTCTGAGCGTTCCGCGCCGCGGAACACCTAGCCCATTTCTTATCTACAACTCACATCTATCTCCCACTTCTGAAAAAGTTGGCTATCGAAGCTAGGCAATCGAACCATTTTCACTTTTTCCGCCACCTTGCGTATAGCCAAGATACTATCAGCTAAGCATTACTTGCTGCAAGCTTCTGGCTTCAGATAAAGTTGATAAAGATACAGTACACCATCTGCAAAATTGAATAGGGATTTTTAAGCTAATAGAGATAAATTTTCCCCTTCAAATTACAAGCCTTTCCTTTTTATGTTAGGCGCTTAATTCAAGTTAAACTCACTCGCGCGCCCCTTCTTTGCGGGTTAATTTGCGTGTAGAAGTAATAGAAATAGCAGCATTCCCTTGGCGGGGAAAACACAATCGTATAAATTGATTTTTATGTATCAACTTCTTCGTACTCTTCTCCTAATAGCTGTCATATTCCCTTTAGGACTGCAAGCTCAACACTTTCAGCGTTGTAGTACAGTCTATATGGATTCATTACGACATGCCCACAATCCACACCTGCCCAGTCGTCAAGAGTTTGAGCGTTGGCTAGCGCCAAGAATGCAAATGATGGCAAACTCGACTCAAACCCGAGAAGTGATTACCATTCCGGTCATCGTGCACATTGTACATGACAATGAGTCCGTAGGGATTGGTCGCAACATTTCTCAGGCTCAGGTTCAGTCTCAAATAGATGTCTTAAATGAAGATTTCCGCCGCGCAATGGGTACCCCTGGGTTTAATACTGATCCAGCAGGGGCAGATGTGGAAATAGAGTTTTGTCTCGCCACCGTTGATACCAATGGCAACGTTCTACCTGAACCTGGCATTGATCGCATCAACCGTCAAGACTTCAGCACTTGGCCTAGTTTTCCCTGGAGCCTTAGTACAGTAGAAACCTTTATCATGCCCTTTACTATCTGGAATACGGCTGATTATATGAATATCTACGTCGTAGAACTTTCAGGCAATAACCTCGGTTTCGCCCAATTTCCAGACACAGACTCGATTCAAGGTGTTCCTAACGATGGAGGAGCGAGTACCGATGGCGTAACGATCAATTATACCAATTTTGGCCGTGTAGGTAATGTTCAAGCTCCTTATGATCAAGGACGAACAACTACTCACGAGGTTGGCCATTGGCTGGGTTTATTGCACATTTGGGGTGATGGCGATTGCAGTGAAGATGATTTTTGTACTGATACCCCTAATGCTGATTCAGAAAACTATAGCTGTCCTACGGGGGCAAATCCTTCTTCCTGTGGCAGTACCAATATGGTCCAAAACTATATGGATTATACCGATGATGCTTGTATGAACATCTTCACCACCTGTCAAGCCCAACGAATGCGGACCATCATGGCCTATTCTCCTCGCCGAGCCTCATTGCTTAATTCCACTGCCTGTTCGGCGCAAGTAGCCCCCTCTACTGACTTTAGCGCCAATTTTACTACAGTTTGTGAAGGCTCTACCGTCGGTTTCCAAGATCTATCCAATAATGCCACCGCTTGGAACTGGACCTTTGAAAACGGAAATCCAGCCACCTCTACGGAGCAAAATCCACAGGTAGTTTACACAACTGCTGGTACCTATAAAGTAACCTTAGAGGCTAGTAACGCCTTTGGCAATACTCCTCTCGTCAGGGACAACTATATCACCGTTACCACCTCTGGTCTCTCTACTTTCTTTTCCGAGGACTTTGAAAGCGGTCTCGGTAGTTTCGAGATTCAGAATCCCGACAATAGCATCACCTGGGAGCGAAAAGCAGTAGGAGGAAGTACCAATGGTTCAGTAGCACTTTGGATCAACCTATACGATTATACGGTCACCGGCCAAGCTGATGAGGTGGTTTCTCCAGTCCTTGACTTGAGCGCTCAAAGCTCCGTACAGCTAAATTTTGATCATGCATATCGCCCCTTCTCTGATAGCGAATTTGACTCCTTATATGTCTACGCCTCTAAGGATGGCGGTACAAGCTGGCCCTTTTTACTAGCAGCTTATGGTGAAAATGGTAGCGGTAGCTTTGCCACTGGACCAGAGTTTGTGAGCAAATTTATCCCTGCCACAGCAGAAGATTGGTGTTTTGCGGGCTCGGGTTGGTCTAGTTGTAAAACCATCGATCTTTCGGACTTTGATGGAGAAACAAACTTTAGATTCAAATTCGTGGCTGTCAACGATTATGGCAACTGCATCACCATCGATAATATTTCTCTGGCAGGTGTCTGTAGCCCGATTGCTAATATTGATCCCCCTCTCCTAGCAGGTCAAGATTTCCGCATTTTCCCCAACCCTAGCCAAGGCAATGTCTACATCGAATTG
>CAZHOC010000592.1:0-4457 GCA_964534295.1 uncultured Bacteroidia bacterium
TTGGATCATTGCCTTCAAAGAATCCTGAGTGAGGAATATGCCCAAATTTGCGGCCCAATCAATTCTTTTAGCAATGCAGAGGTCGTATGTTTGTATCTAATGACGCCAAAGCATTATCAGAAGTATGGAATAGGGAGTCTCATTGGTCTGGGACTGCTATGCTTACCCTTGTTTGGGAGTGCTGCGAGCGTCAGATTGGTAGAGCTGATCCTCATCTATGTAATAGCTGGGATGGGCTTACAGCTGCTTACTGGCCAAGCAGGTTTGATCTCCTTGGGCCAAGCCGGCTTTATGGCGATCGGAGCCTATAGCACCGCCTTCTTACTACAATCAGGCTGGTCCTTGGCATTAGCAATCCCTATAGCAGTATTGCTCAGCGGCCTCATCGGCATTTTATTGGCTATCCCTGCCAATCGCCTATCAGGGCCTTATCTGGCGATAATCAGCCTTGCCTTTGGTATTGGGATAAGCACCTGGATTTCCCACACCATTTGGTTAGGAGCAAGTAGTGGGATGAGGGTCCTAGTGCCAGAACAATTGCAGGAAGAGGGCTTATACTTTATGATTGTGATCGCGAGCTTGCTTGCTTACATAGGGGCAAGCGTTCTGCGAAGCAGTAAATGGGGCTTGATATGGCAAGGAATCAGAGAGCAGGAAATTCTCATCGCCCATTTAGGCATAAAAACCGCTTATTATAAAAGCTGGGCCTTTGTGATCTGTGCTGCCTTCGCTGGTTTAGCGGGCGCACTTTGGGCCCTATATCTCACTTATCTAAGTCCCGCCAGCTTTGGCTTTACCCTCTCGATCAGTCTATTGGCAGGTATCGTCTTAGGAGGACTTTATCGCCTCGAAGGAGCAATTTTGGGCATAGCTTTGCTCACGCTACTCAAGCAAAACCTCCTCCCCACCAATCTCAGTAGTCTAGGCTGGGTATTGGAGGGAGCTATATTGATCCTATTCATGCTAGCCTTGCCGCAAAGACTCTGGCAAAAAATCCAAGCAAGATGGTTTTGACACTCTTGAGCACAGGATTATTGATTGGCTGTCTATACGCATTGATGGCCTTGGCGCTGAGCTTGACTTATCGGGCCAGTGAAATCACTAATTTTGCGCAGGGAGATTCGGCTAGCTTGAGTGCCTACCTGTTGCTTTTATTAGCGATGTCTTGGCAATGGCCATGGTATTTGGCGCTGCCTTTGGTCTTGCTTTTTGCTTTTGGACTGGGGTGGTTGACAGAGCGACTCTTAGCTTTGATTCCCTCTCCCAATCATTTCAAAAGTGTCATCCTAACGCTGGGATTGCAGATTCTCTGCTTTGGGATCATCACCAGTATTTGGGGTTCTGAGCAGCAAAGCCTCAATATTTTCCCCACCCATGATCTGTTCTCACTAGGGCAATGGCAGCTAAACAGTCGTGATCTCATCAGTATTGTGGTCGCTATATTGTTGATGCTAGGGGTAGGCGTGGGCTTGAGATACAGTCGATTAGGCTTGATGATTCAGGCGAGTCAACAAAATCCTTCCGCAGCGCAGCTCTTGGGCATTTCGGTGAAAAAAATGCGCGCTTTTAGCTTTGGCATCAGCGGAATTATTGGAGCCATCGCCGCTTTGTTGATCAGTCCTATTGTCAGTCTTGATCCGAGTATGATGTGGGAACCTTTGCTCAAGGGTTTTGCCGCAGCAGTTTTGGGAGGTATGCGTTCCCTAAAAGGGGCAATCCTTGGCGGCTTATTATTAGGGATAGCCGAAAGCTTTTTTGGGTACTACATCTCGCTTCCCTATAAATCCTTGCTCGCCCTGGCCCTGATCACCATCGTCCTTTGGCTCCGTCCGCGCGGTTTAGGGGAAGCAAAATTTCAAATCAAGCTATGAGTCAACTCTTACACATAGAAGGTTTGGGACATCAATTTGGGGAGATTGTAGCCTTGGAAGCCGTGGACCTTAGCTTAGCAGAGCAAAGCTGTTTGGCCATCGTAGGTCCCAATGGGGCGGGCAAGAGCACCTTATTCAATTGTATCAGTGGGCTTTATCGACCGCTGCGCGGAACGCTTAGTTTCAGAGGACAATCCCTGATTGGCAAAAGCATTGATCAAATCGCACGCCTAGGTATTGCCCGCACCTTCCAACAACCTAAGTTATTTGCTAGCCTGAGCGTTTTACAGCACTTACAATTAGCCCAAGCTCCATATGGGCCGCTGCGCGGAACGCTTCCCCTGCTAAATCAAATTCTTGAAGACTGTGGCTTGAGTGGGTTAGTAAATCAGAAAGCACCCAATCTTAGTTTTGGGCAGCAAAAAACCTTGGCCATTGCTCGTTGTATTGCTTCCCAGGCCAAACTGATCTTAATGGATGAACCCGCGGCGGGGCTCAGCGAAATAGAAAAGATAGATTTTGTCAACTTAATCCAGACCTTGAGGTCTAAGTATCAATTCAGTATCCTCTTGGTGGAACATCAACTTACAGTCGTTGAAGCCTTGGCTGATGAAGTCTTGTTACTCGACCGAGGCAAGAGTCTCATACAGGCAAATTGGGAGGAAGTTAAGCGTTCCACGCAGTGGCAAAAATATAAAAGCTAAGAAAAAATACCCCTCCAAGTTACATTTTGATTTGACTAGGGTACAGATAGGCAAACAGTCCTTTAGAGTATCAAAAATCAAAACCCTAGTCTAATGAACTACAATCAGATCAGTCGATTATTTGCCCTTTTGGTAATGGTAGCCCTCACCCTAGTAGCGTGTAAAGACCCCAATACCATGGAAGAAGAAGAGGAGGAGCAGACCAACAACAATCCTTACGGCATCACCTTTGAAGAAATTGCAGATTTTCCAGTAGGAGAAAGCACCACAGTAAATGGAAATATCGATGATGGTATCGTATTACCCGACCTTGATTGGGCCGACCTTAGCAATGTAGCTTGTTTTCCAGGCACTCGTTTCATTGAGTTTCAAGGCAAGCAAGAGTTTTACACCGTAAACATCCCTCAAGGTTCAGAATTGATCGTTACCGTAACGCCGACGGGTAGCATGGAACGTATCAATCTTTACGGTTATATCGATTTTGATGGTAACAATTTACCTCCATTGACCAGTGTCCTTTCTTGCGAAGCAGGCTATGAGCTTTACGTAGGTAATCCAGACCTAACTCAGCCAGGCGAGCCACAATCGATTTCTTTTGCGCAAGCCGTCAACAAAGGTTTTACTTGCTTTGTAGCTGTATCAGGCGCCAAAGATGTCGAGGCAGGAGAATACTCTCTAGAGTTTAGATTGGAGCCTTATTAAGAAGGAAGTAGAAAGTATTTAGTAGGTAGTATTAAGTATAAAGTAAGCAGAAAACACAGGTCTTACTACTAAATACTCCTTACTAAATACTTAAAAATACGGGAGGTAGAGAATTGGGCCGGCCCCTTTAGGGTCGGCTATTTTTTGTCTCATCGATTCTTTTGAGGGTAGCTACGGTTGCAGCAATGGTAGCAAAAGCAGGGGCTACAAACCAACCCAAAAAGGGAATGGCAAAAAGTAGCAAAAAGACAGTACCATTGCCTAGGGCCAAGCCTGAATGCTTACGCACAAAGCGAACACTATCCTTACGGCCATATTTTTTGCGTTCCAGGGTATAGTCCATATTACCAAAGCCAGCGTAATAAGCCTGGATTGCAAGGGTGAGTACAGTGGCAGCAATAGAGCCAATTAGAGGAATAAAGTTCAGAAAGAGGAAAAGGAAGGTAAAGAAGAACTCTCGGATAAGATTGCGGATCGAGATCCGAATCCCCCGCCAAAGGTCTGAAATGAAGTTGGAAGTAATTTCAATTTTGTGTCCTCGAACGATTTCTTCCACTTTCTCACTGACAGGTCCCATAAAAGGAGCAGCAATAATGAGGACGATATACTTTCCAAAAAAGAAAAATACGATCAGAAAGGCCGTTATCACCAGGAAGTCTATCGCGCCAGCTCCAACGATGGTATCTACTAGCCATTGTAGCGAGCCCCAAAACCAGCCATCCCAATCGGCCATCCCTTGCTTGATGCTTGCCTCAAGCGTTTCTACATCCAGCCAGCTGATGGTACCATAATACAAAGCACTCAGCAACACCACCGAAACGATGCCCGGTAAGAGTGCATAGACCCATAGGCCATGTTTGAACAAAAATTTCGAAGCGTGGCGATAAGCGCCTATACTATTACTAATATCCTTAATCATGTCTTTCTAAGGCGATTTGGTGATCTAACATACAAAAAATCCCGTCGCTAATTTACCGACGGGATTTTTTTGTGAAGGTTTGAATTATGCTTATTCAGCGACCTTAAAAGGAATCAATTCTTCTTTATTTCCTAGTTTGATCACCAGATAGTATTCGTCTGGCAACAAATATTTCGTTTTGACTTTCGCCTTACTACCAGAGCCTGCAATCTCCAATGAGGCAGAGTCTAGCGCGAGTTGCGAACGCCACTGCATCACTTT
>CAZHOC010000593.1:0-4453 GCA_964534295.1 uncultured Bacteroidia bacterium
AATTTCTTCGGGCTTACCCATGCGACCGATCGGCTGTGTCGCTGAGAGTTTGTCAAACATCTCCGCTTCTTGGCCGGGATAATTGTCCTTCAAAAATCCATCCACGAATGGCGTATGAACTCGGGCGGGAGCAAGTGCATTGCAGCGGACCCCTTCTTGGAGATAATCTTTGGCGACTGACAAGGTCATGGTCCAGACTGCCCCTTTGCTCATGCCGTAGGCAAAACGATCCTTAATCCCAACAGCAGAGATCACGGAGGCAAGATTTAGGATCACACCTCCCCCACTCTCCTTGAGATATGGCAAGGCAACATGTATCCCATTGTAGACCCCTTTGATATTGATCTGGTAGATACGATCTAGCTCTTCTTCTGTGGTAGTTTCTACCGTGCCTACATGGGCAACGGCGGCATTATTGACCAAAATATCCATCCGGCCCTCTTCCTCCCAGATCGCGGTAAAGGTCCGTTTAACGTTTTCTTGCTGACTAAGGTCGCAATAATGAGTTTCAACAGAGCCTCCCTCAGCCTTTATGGCTGTGGCCACAGAGGCGGCCCCCTCTGTGTCTATATCCAGCAGGTGTACCTTAGCTCCTTGCTTGGCGTAGGCTTTACAGATAGCTTCTCCAATGCCGCTGCCACCTCCGGTGACAATCGCGACTTTTTGGTCTAGTCGAAACATAGATTAATTGTTTAATTGATAGCAATAGGAATCAAGCGGATCCTATCAAAATTAAACAAAAATCTGGCTTCTGGATCATCATTTACAAATACTATATAGAGGTCTTGCTTAGCTGTTTTTGCCTCAATTGGCATCCTTACTTGCTTGTAGGGTGCATTTTTCCCAGCTGGTACGCGCACTTGACCAATGCGTTCGCCATCGGCGGAACCCAAACGCAACTCTATGGTACCGCCAGCAAAGGCCTGCAGACGCATATCGAAGGCTGCTATCCCACTGAGGTCAATTTCATTGAACGCTAAATATGCTCCATTGCCATATACAGAGACAATAGGATTGTTACGCCCTGCCTTGATGTCCTCCAAGCGGCGCCCAACCTTAGCAGAGCCATCATTATTATCTCCAATGAGTATCGGAGAACGCAATACCAACAACTCTCTCGTACTCAATGGAGGGATATCATTTGCCCCTTGATCGGTATAGCTTGCTGCAAAAAGGTAGGCACCTTGCTCTTCCTCTGGGAGATGTTGGTTAAGGCTAAGCGTTCCCCGAGGGGATAGACTCCCTAAATCATCATCTCCTAAGGCAAGGATATAACGGACCATTTCTCTGGTCTCGGCCATAGTATGCTGGGGATGGCCAGCCATAATTTTCTCGCCCCAAACACCATTGCCGCCAGTGATAATCTTTTTGGCGAGCTCGTCCACCACGCCTGATTTATTTTTGTAGAATTTGGCAATCTCTTGATAACTAGGCCCAACTGATTTGATTACCGGATCATGACAGCTTTTACAATCGCTATTTTTGATCAGGTTGAGGCCTTTGGCAAAGCGGAAAGAAGCATCAATCGCTTTGTTTTCGCCTAGCATCACTTCTAGGTCCTGACCATCAGGCACATAGACAAACTTTACGTCCATTTGATTCGGGTCTAATTTTGAGGCAGCTTGGTCCTCTTCATCCATCAAGGCCAATTGATAATCACGGCTTTCATTGCCAAAATAGAAGCTTTGGTTACCACTCATGTTGATATCAATTTGAGGTGGTGCATTCCCAACCTGGATGTTGACATGGGCATCTGCAAAGCCTCCTTGGGGGTCAATTGCTCTTAATTTTACAGGATAAATACCGGGCTCAGTGAAGGTAAAGCTAGTAGTTTCTCCCTCTCCTTGTACCTGAGTGGTATCAGTAAAAAACCACTGATAACTCAGCGCTTCTTCATCAAAATCCATACTTCCTTTGGCACTAAAATCTACCTGGTAGGGAGCCGCGCCGGCCTGACCGCTAGCTTGTAACTGCGGGACCGGTAATCGATTGCCAGCGGCATACTCAATCCGGGAAAGGCGCGCTTTAGGATTATTCATAAAGTAGTTAGCCCCATATTCTAGTACGTAAAGCGCGCCATCAGGTCCTACCTCCATTTCGATAGGCTTAACCCATTCTTCCTCTTCCATCAAGGGTTCGATTTTGATCATTCATCGTAACGAGCTGAATCCAACTGCGGGCCCATTCATAGATAAACCATTTACCTTCAAAGTATTCTGGTAGTTTGACGCTAGAGTTTGCAGCCGAAGCAGGCGCATAATAAATAGGACCCGCCATCGCAGAATTAGAACCTTTGCCTAGCATGGGAAACTCCTCTGAGGTGTTTTTTCCATACCAAATAAAAGCCGGCTGCGCAGGTGGTAGCTCCTTTACTCCTGTATTGTTGGGAGAGTAGTTTACAGGGTGTGCGGGATCGAAAAGAGCCCCCACAGTATCCTGGGCAAAGTCTCGGAAAGGAAAAGCGATATTATCTCCCATAAAATAGGGCCAACCATAAAAGCCAGGTTTGCGCGCTTGATTCCATTCATCACGAGACTCGCTACCATAACGTCCATCCTGCCCCGCATCTGGTCCCACATCTCCCCAGTAGACAAAGCCCGTTTTATCATCCACCGCGATGCGGAACGGATTTCTCGCCCCCATTACATAAATCTCAGGACGTCCTTGGGATCCGTCTTTGGGAAACAGATTACCATCTGGGATATCATAATAGCCATCTTCATTGGGGCGAATACGGAGGATTTTGCCTCGCAAATCGTTGGCATTTGAAGATGATTTTTGTGCATCATAAGGGCCTCGACCGGGACGAGTATCGATGGGGGTATAACCGTTTGATTCTTTGGAGCTAGTATTGTCTCCAGTAGAAAGCCAAAGATTTCCCTCAGCATCAAATCGTACTGAACCACCTGAATGACAGCAAGTTTGGCGTTGCACCTCTACACGTAGCATTACGTTTTCAGAGGCAAGAATGAGAGAGTCTCCTTTCAGATAGAATTGAGAAAGGTATTGAGCGAGCGTATCACAAGGGGGCGAATAGTATAGGTAGATATAACCGTTGTTGGCAAAATTAGGATCAGCGGCTAAACCAAGGAGTCCATCTTCATAATTACCTTCGAGGCAGACGTCAAACTCGGCAATGGTCTTGGTCCGTTCTTCATCGGGCAGATATAATTTCATCTTTCCTCGTCGCTCGATAAAAAGCACCCTTCCATCAGGCAAAACCGTCAACTCCATGGGTTCGTTGACGTCTTGATCATCCAATACAACTTTGGTAAATCTATTGGTCTTTGGCGCCTTCGGCGAATGCACTGTCGAAAGATTATAAGTGTTTTTGCCTTGAGCAAAGCTGAGCGCTTCAGCAAAGGATTCCTGCCAATTTTGCTTGCCGATAGCAGCCCTACCACCGTCATAGGAGATCGTCTGAAAACCCTTGAGATTTGTGCTACTTACATCTGCAGCTTTAGTGGCGATACTAGAGGAAGGACCCCGCCCCCGGGCGAGAAGACTATCCATCCAAGGGAAAGTATATGGCAGCTCTAGCTTAGCCTCTATGGAAATGACTCCGCCACCAGACTGAACATATCTTTGCAGATCTGCTTGTTGTTGGATACTAAAGCCTGCCAGATCCAACTTGTACAATACGACGCTACCAAAAGCTATAAGGCTATCTTCTTCTAAATAATTGGCCTCGCTACTGATGATGGCATTAATGCCTTGGCTTTGGGCAATTTGGGCCATATCGTCTAGCAGGCGCCGCTCATTTTGATCGTTCATCGAAGATGCCTCTACAAAGATCAAACTCTGGGCAGGCCCACGACTTTGCTCTCCTCCGCTACAAGCAGCGAAGCATAATAAGGCTATCAATAGGTAGGCAAGATTTTTCATAAGTAGCTAGAATTGAATCAGACTTCAAAAATACGAAAGCCGGCTCTGAGCTTGTAACACTCAGACGCCGGCTTCTATGCTTTTGCAGTTTTAGCGAGCTTCTTTAGCGTACAATGCGCTTGGAAACCTCCGTTGGACTCCCATCACGTTTGCGATAGGGTCTGATGGTAAATCGATATTTGTAGGCTTGGGCAGGCAAGCGATATTTTTCTAGGGGTCGAGCCTTGGGACTCCAAGTATCATCTCCCCCTACTCCCATTTGACGATAATCAAGGTTTAGGGTGATGTCATCGGTTCGCTCCAAGGTATGCATGTGGTAAGCAGTATCTAGCGCAGTTTGGGTAAAGGGCCAAGCACTGACACTCAGGGTAGGCTCTCCAATAACCATGAAACCATTGCCATCTCGATCAGTCATGCTAATCCAACGCACATCGGTACGATTACCATTTTCCTGAGGACGCACATATTCATAGATCATTTCATCCACAGTGGTGTTGTAAACACCTACATTGGCGCCCTTTTGACGATCCCAATAGTTTTCGAAGGGTCCACGACCGTAATAGCTTAC
>CAZHOC010000594.1:0-3975 GCA_964534295.1 uncultured Bacteroidia bacterium
TTTTCAATATTACATCGACTATGGATAGTTTTTAGTTTGTTGAACACTAATGATGTAGGATGTCCAATGCTAAATGACGAAGGGATTGACAAAACTTCTGCATTGGACGTTCGATATTCATCATTCTTCATTCCTAACCGTCTCCAAATCCTGTTTGATCATCGCTAAGTAAGAGCCATACCGCTCTGGTAGGCTCTCCAAGACTGATTGAGCAGCAAGCAACAATGGCTGCGCCTCGGCAAATCGTCCCAAACTCACCAAAATATTTGCAAGGGTCGCTTCTTTCGTCGCTAGATAAGTTTCGGAGCGATTGAGCTTTGCTTCAAAAGCAACCGCTTTTTGTGCAAAGGGTAGCGCTTCTTCATGGCGTTCTTGTTTGCTAAGGGACAAGGCTAGGCCATGGTACATCAAAGACCGATGAAAATTATAGGGATTTTGTGGGTTGACTTGAATCAGCTCATTAAGAACATCAATCCCTGAGCGATAAGCAGCTTCCCCTTTGACAAAATCGCCCTGAGAATTATGATGAGACCCGATTTGAGAGTAAGATCCGATATGATAGGGGTGCGCTTCGGGAAAAAGCTTTTTGACAACCGTAGCCGCGGCATTAATCATCATCAAGGCAGAATCCGGGAAGCCAAGTTCAGCATAGACCCGATGCATATTCCCATAACTAGCAGCAGTTTCGAGATGAGCATCTCCCAAAGTCGCTAATCGCTGATTTAGCCCATCACGGGCATAAACCAGAGCGGTATCATACATGCCCTGTGCATGAAAAAGGCTCGCCAAATTGTTGAGGGTATAGCCAATTTCAGAGTGAGGTTCTTCAAATACTTCCATTTTCACCTTCAGTGAACGCTTGAGATAGGTCTCTGCCAGATCAAGATTACCCAAATCTCGATTCAATGCTCCCAAGGCATGGGTTAGATAGGCGATTTCCTTTTTGCGGGGATTTTCGGCGATCAGGAGAGCGCTTAGCCCCAACTGATAAAAGGAATCCGCCTCCACAGATAGAGACTGCTCAATAGCGAGATTACCGAGTCGATGGTAATGATCGTAAAGATCAGCCACTCTGGTTCCAAGACCCTGCATTATCTCCAGACTGCTAGTGGTGCTGGCTGTGGCTTCGGCATATTTGCCCAAGCCATACTCAAGATCTCCCTGAAAAGAGAGTAAGCGAGCGTGCAGAGGGGTATTTTTGATAGGAGGATTTTGAGCGAGGATGGCTTGGGATTTTTGCAGGATGCTGTCTCCACGCCCATAATCATTGATCCCAAGGGCGATCTTCCCTATTGTCAGCAGGAGTTCCATCCGGAGCTCAGGTTGCGCTAACAAACTCGTATCCAAACGCTGGTTGGTTTGCTCTACCAAATCATAGACCGTCAAGGTGTCACCTTGGGCGTAGAGAGGGTCAGCTTCGACAAAGATGCCTTGGACTAGCTCCAAGAGCTGCTTATTCTTTTCAGCCTCCGAGCGAGCCTCATTACGTTCGACTCTTAGCTCGGCGGTGTAATAAGTACCTAGCGCCAGCAAGCCTAGCACTCCCACCGCTACAGCCGATAACCAAGCTCGATTGCGGCGCGCAAACTTGCCTAGGGCATACCAACTATCGCGTTCTCGCAGCGAGATGGGACGATTTTCTTGATAGGCTTCAATATCATTGATGAGGACATCAACCGAAGCGTAGCGCTGCTTAGCATCACGGCTTAGACAAGCTAGCACGATGGCGTCAAGATCCCCTTTGAGCTTGCTGGTGTTAATTTCAGCTTGAGCAAAAGCATTGTGATCACTAGGACGTTTAATCCGCGTACTCAGGATTTTTTGCTTATAGTTGGTAAGAGAATCGTTTTCGTAGGGAAAAGGTAGTTGCCCTACTAATATCTCATAAAGTAAAACCCCAAGCGTATAGATGTCCGATTGCGTGGAGAGGCTTTCTCCTCGGAGTTGTTCAGGTGAGCCGTAAGCCAAGGTATAGCGATGCGAAGCTTCGTTAAGTTCTGTGGAGAAGGATACATCAGTCTCATTTAAGCGTTCGGCGACGCCGAAATCCAAAATCTTAGCCTCTCCTGCTGCAGTAACCATAATATTGCTCGGCTTGAGATCGAGATGCAGTACCAAACGAGAGTGAGCGTAAGAGATCGCCTTAGCTACTTGCAAAAACAGGGCTAAACGTTCGGCAAGGCCGGCCTCCTTTGCTTTGAGATGACTAATAATGTCTTGACCCTCCACATGCTCCATGGTGAAGTAAAGCCGCCCTTCGGACGTAGTCCCACCATCATATAAGCGAGCAATATTGGGATGAGTCAGATTGGCCAAGATTTGACGTTCCTGCTTGAACCTACGCTCTGCCTCTTTACCCAAGCCCCCGGGCCGGATCAGTTTCAGAGCCTCCTTACGCTCAAAGTCCGCCGTATTACGCTCTGCCAGAAAAACCGAACCCATGCCTCCACTGCCCACATGCTCGATCAGACGGTAGACCCCAATCTCAGAACCTACCAAAGACTGGTCATCACTGATCTGCCAGGGATGGGTTGGATTGGTTTGCAGGACCGGATGAGGATCAGACTCAGCTTGCAACAATTTAAGGAGTGGAGCTACCGCTTTAGGATGTTTTTTTTGTAGCTCTTGAATGGCGGCCCGCTGCTCCAACAAAGACAGATCCACCAAGGCGTGAAACTGCTCCGAGACGATAGCCCAAATTTCAGGATTGAGCTGGCTCATGATTCTTGTTCTTTGAGTTGGACGCTCAACCAGGTACGCGCCAAGCGCCATTCTCGTCGCACGGTGGTTTCTGAGATTTCTAAAATCTTGGCGATCTCTTCCTGTTTAAAGCCGCCAAAAAACCAGAATTCAATGATCTTGGCCCCACGCTCGCTTAGATTTTTGTATTGGGTCAGGGTATCGTTGAGGTGTAGGATATCCTCGTAGGTGGTCATATGACTGATTTCCTGATTTTCAAGGGTCAGGATGATTTTATCGCCGCCGCGTTTTTCGCTTTGTTTTTGGCGCGCATAGCTAACGAGGATGCGTCGCATGGCGAGGGAGGCAACATGAAAGAAGTGGCCCTTTGACTCAAACATCTGCTGTTGCTGTCGCGCTAGCTTGAGATAGACTTCATGCACCAGACCCGTCGCATTGAGGGTGTGATTGCTGCGCTCGGACTTTAGTTGAGAAAAGGCCAGACGCTTCAATTCTTGATATGCTTGGGGAAAGTAGGATTCGAGATGGAGGTCTCCGTCATGCATAGCACTCAGTTTACGAGCTATAAGATACTATTATTGTGCGACTTAGGATGAGGTGCTAAGCCACGGTCAAAACTTGCCATTCTCCACTCGAATTGGGATGCTTTGGTAATTTCTTTTATGTTGACGCCAGCAAAATTCCTAAATCATGAAAAAGCTTGCCTTACTCATTCTGTTATCTACTGTTGTCTTAGAGATTTCGGCCCAGATCAATGCCAAATTGATGCGCCATTTAGATGTCTCGGCCACGCAAATCACCTTTGTCTATGGGGGAGACATATGGCTCATGCCCAAAACTGGGGGCATGGCGACCCAAATTACCCATTCGCCTGGTCAGGAATCTTGGCCTCGCTTTTCGCCAGATGGCCAGTCAATTGCGTTCACCGCCAACTACCAAGGCAATCCGGACATCTATGTCATGCCCGTCAAAGGAGGAATTCCTACTCGTCTGACCTACCATGCTGGTGCGGACCGTTTAGTGGATTGGCACCCCGACGGGGAACGCTTACTCATGTCTTCCCGTCGAGAGATGGGGCAGCGGAGTACCAGTCAGCTTTTTTTGATCGATAAAGATGGCGGTATGCCCCAAAAGCTCCCTTTGCCTTATGGGGAGATTGGCAGCTATTCACCTGATGGCAAACAACTCGCCTATATCACCAAAATCACCGAAAATTATCCTTTCAAGCGTTATCGCGGCGGGCTTACTTCAGATATCTTGATATATGATACTGAG
>CAZHOC010000594.1:3997-4452 GCA_964534295.1 uncultured Bacteroidia bacterium
AAAACACTGCCAATGATGGCAAACCCGCCTGGGCTGGCGATAAGCTCTACTACCTCTCCGATGTAGCCGCCAATATGCGCCTTAATGTTTGGGAGTACGATCCGCAAAGCAAAGCGCGCAAACAAATCACCAAATTCGATGACTTCGATATCGGTCATATGGCCGCAGGCCCTGAGGAATTGGTTTTTGAAGCCGGTGGCGAACTCTACCTCATGGATTTGGAGACTCAAGATTACGCTACTGTCAAAGTAGAGATCCTAAGCGACCTTTCCCATGAGATGCCTCGCTCCGTCAATGTTAGCAAAAGCATACGCAATATGAGTGCGGCTCCAGGTGGCAAGCGTATTGTCTTCGAAGCCAGAGGCGAAATTTTCAATGTACCCGTCAAAGAGGGTTATTCACTCAACCTCACCCAATCGAGCGGAGCCTTTGATCAGAGTCCTTCTTGGTCTCCC
>CAZHOC010000595.1:0-4446 GCA_964534295.1 uncultured Bacteroidia bacterium
GGTAGAGGCAACGACGACGGAGGGCCTCTGAAAGCTCCCGGGTCCGGTTACCAGTAACTACCACATAAGGAATATGAGTAGCCTCCACCGTGCCAATTTCAGGGATGGAGATTTGCCAATCGGAAAGCACTTCAAGGAAGAAGCTTGCAAATTCTTCATCGGAGCGATCAATCTCATCAATCAGTAAGACTGGAGATTTATGATGGGCCTGCAAAAGAGGACGTTTGAGCAAAAATTCCTCTCCAAAAATCGTTTTCTCTTTTTCTGCTAAGCTTCGCTGGCTCCCCTCATCCATTTTGAGGTGCAATAGCTGACGCTGATAGTTCCACTCATAGAGAGCATGAGTAGCATCAAGGCCTTCGTAGCATTGTAGCCTTATCAAATCTGTATCGAGCGCTTGGGCCATCACCTTGGCGATTTCTGTTTTGCCAACACCGGCAGGTCCTTCGATCAACAAAGGTTTACGCAACTGCATCGCCAGGAAGACAGACATAACGATGGAGCGCTCGGTGATATAGCCTTGGGTGGCGAGCATCTTTTCGATGCGGCTCAATTCTGGATGGGAGATCAAAAGAAAATGATTTGAATGTAAAATTATGAAAGCGCGGACCTAGAGCCCGCGCTTTCGAAATATCTATTGGACAGTTTACCGCTAATTCGCAGCGGCCTGTAAGGTCTTGCGAGCATAGACCTTAGCGAGGTGAGTCCGATAATCTTCAGAGGCAAAATGATCACTCATCACACTCTGGCCGTTAGCAGCATGAGCAGCGGCGGCTTCAATATTGGCACTATCGGCCGGCTTACCACTTAAAGCAGATTCTACGCCTGCATCGCGGAAAGGAGCCGAAGAAACGCCATTGAAGGCGACTCTTACATCATCTGTACTACCACCTGGCATCATGACGGCACAACCCACAATCGCAAAGCGAGAGGCTGGCTGCATGAATTTTAGGTAGGCGGATTTTGATCCTGCTGGCGGAACCGGAATACGGATTTCCGTAACGATTTCGCCTTCGTTGACAGCAGTGTAATAGAGCCCTTTGAAGAAATCAGTAGCAGCTACGCTGCGACTACCTCCTTGGCCCATAATGACGATGCTTGCACCAGTAGCTAATAAGGTCGCTGGCCAATCCGCAGCCGGATCAGCATGAGCAATACTACCACCAATGGTACCGCGGTTGCGCACCTGCACATCTCCAATCAATTTACCCGCTTGGGACATCACTGGGAAATGCTCCTCGATCAAAGCATGAAAGGCAACATCAGAGTGAGTAGAATTAGCGCCAATGGCAATTTCATTACCCTCTTGTCTGATGTAGCGTAAGTCTTTCAAATGCCCGATATCGATCAAATGGGCGGGATCATTTAGTCTTAGCTTGAGGGTAGGAATCAAAGAGTGCCCTCCTGCAAGTATTTTCGCCTCATCTCCGTACTGGCTCAGCATTCCTAATGCTTCCTGTACACTGGAAGGACGGTGATATTCAAAATTATTGGGAATCATTTTAGTTTGAGATTTTAAGCTTTTCCATTACCGTTACCATTGTGCATCGCACGCCATACACGCTCTGGTGTCATTGGCATTTGAACATCACGTACTCCGAAAGGAGACAAAGCATCCATAACCGCATTTACTACGGCTGGTGTTGAACCAATACAGCCTGCTTCACCAGCACCTTTAACCCCGAGTGGGTTGTGCGGACAAGGCGTTACCGTACGGTCAATCTCAAAACTAGGTAGATCATCTGCTCTAGGCATGGTATAATCCATATAGGAGCCATTCATCAGCTGACCTTCTTCATCATATATAGCTCCTTCAAAGAGAGCCTGACCGATTCCCTGGGCAAGACCACCATGGATCTGGCCATCAACGATCATCGGGTTAATTACATTTCCTACATCATCTACCGCGATAAAACGCTTCAGATCAACTTTACCTGTATCGGGATCCACCTCCACTACGGCGATGTGAGCCCCAAATGGATAAGTAAAGTTGGCTGGATCATAGAAGCTAGAGAAATCCATACCCGGCTCAAGGTTGGCAGGATAATCATGCGGTACATAAGCAGTCAAGGCAATGTCTCCAAAGCCTATTGACTTATCAGTACCTTTTACCGTCCACTTACCTTCCGCATACTCAAGGTCTCCCTCGGCAGCTTCAAGTTTGTGAGCAGCGATTTTTGCTCCTTTTTCAAGTACCTTATCGATACTCTTCATGATCGCACTACCCCCAACGGCTAGGGAACGAGAGCCATAGGTACCCATACCAAAGGCCACCGCATCAGAATCACCGTGGATGATATCTACACTTTCTAATGGGATGCCAAGTTTATCGGCAACGACCTGAGCGAAAGTAGTTTCGTGGCCCTGGCCGTGAGAGTGAGAACCAGTATAGACGCTCACTGAACCAGTAGGCTGTACCCTTACTTGAGCCGACTCATAAAGTCCGGCACGAGCACCTAGCGCCCCAACTACTGCCGATGGCGCAATACCACAAGCTTCGATATAGGTAGAGAAGCCAATTCCCAAATAGCGACCGTTAGCGCGCGCTTCGGCCTGCTCCTTGCGGAATTGCTCATAGCCAACCATTTCCACGGCGCGGTCGAGCACTGGATGATAATCACCACTATCGTATTGTAGGGCGACCTGAGTTACATAGCCTTCTTGTTCGACTCCGTCGAACGCCGGAATGAAGTTCTTTTTACGTAATTCTACTGGGTCCATGCCCATTTCGATAGCCGAGAGGTCGATCATCCTTTCCAAAAGGAAGGTTGCTTCCGGACGTCCAGCGCCTCGATAAGCATCAACTGCAGTCGTGTGAGTAAAGACTGCCTTGAGGTCAATATGGATAGCGGGAGTTGTGTATAGTCCCTGAAGAAGTGTTCCGTGTAGGTAAGTCGGTACAGCCGGTGCAAAGGTTGAAAGGTAAGCACCTAAGTTGGCGAGTGTGTTGATACGGAGACCAACGATATTACCTTCCGCATCGAAGCCCATCTCGGCAGTAGTCTTGTGATCGCGACCATGAGCATCTGTCAAGAATGCCTCACTACGCTCACTGTTCCACTTGACCGGGCGATGGAGTTTATTAGAGGCCCAGATTACGAGGGCTTCCTCGGCATAATGGAAGATTTTACTACCAAAGCCACCTCCTACATCAGGAGCAACTACCCGTACCTTATGCTCTGGAATGCCTAGTACAAAGGCACACATCAGCAGGCGGGTAAGGTGAGGATTCTGAGAGGTAGTATAGAGGGTATATTTGTCATTGGTAGCATCATAGCTACCAATAGCGGCTCTAGGTTCAATCGCATTGGGAATCACCCGTTGATTGACAAAGTCTAGCTTGGTGATATGATGGGCAGTTTCCATCGCAGCGTCAGTTTTTGCCTTATCACCTAGCTCCCAGTCAAAACATAGATTATCGGGCACATCATCATGCACCAATGGAGCCCCAGCTGCAGCCGCTTTGCCGACGTCTGTAACCGAAGGTAAAGGCTCGTAATCAACCACGACTAATTCTGCAGCGTCTTTAGCGGCTTCTTTAGTTTCAGCAATAACTACCGCTACCGCATCACCCATATGGCGGACTTTATTTTTCACCAAAATTGGGTGTGGCGGCTCCTTCATAATATCACCATTTTTGAAGTTTACCTGCCATCCACATGGAACGCCAATCGTACCATCCGCCGGATGTATGTCTGCGCCGGTATAAACAGCCACTACCTCAGCGTGGGCTTCAGCCGCACTGGTATCGATACTGTTTACTTTTGCGTGCGCATAACTACTCCTAACGATTTGCATGTGGAGCATACCTGGAAGTACGATATCATCTGTATACCGTCCTTTACCAGTGAGGAAACGCTTATCCTCTACTCTTTTTACGCTTTTTCCGATATAACTACCCATGAGTCACCTCCTTTCCCATTTTTTTGGCCGCATACTGGATCGACTTCACAATATTGTGATAGCCAGTACAACGACAATAGTTTCCTTCTAAGGCATGCCTAATTTCTGATTCCGTTGGATTGGGATTGCGTTTGAGCAAATCCAAGGAAGCCATCATCATACCAGGGGTACAGAACCCACACTGGAGACCATGTTCTTCTTTAAAACCTTCTTGGATAGGATGAAGGTCGCTACCATCAGCTGGGCTAAGACCTTCAACGGTAGTAATTTCGGCGCCATCTACTTGTACCGCGAGGATTGTACAAGATTTGGCGGCTTCGCCATCGATATGAATGGTACAAGCACCGCAGCTGCTGGTGTCGCAGCCCACGTGAGTACCAGTCAAAGCGAGGACATCACGTAAAAAGTGAACGAGTAGTAGTCGAGGTTCAACCTCTTTGCTATACGACTTCCCATTCACTTTAACATTAATAGGGATTCCCATAAGTTAAAAGTGAATTAATGATTTGTTTTGTAGTCCTAAAAAATTGCGGAAGTAGTGTT
>CAZHOC010000596.1:0-4445 GCA_964534295.1 uncultured Bacteroidia bacterium
CCTTGTCATAATCAAAGAAAGCGGCCTGGGTGCACTGGGCTTCAATGTCGAGTCCGTATTTTTCCGCTTCTTCGCGGAACGTTAAGTCTTTTTGGTTGATGTAGAGGAGATTTTTGCGTTCGGCGGCAGCCGGACCCGAAACACAGAGGTAGATGTCCAACCAACCATCTTGATTGATATCCACCATACTAACTCCAGTGATCCATCTGTCGGTAGTCAGCTGCGCTGAACGCGTAATCTCTTCAAATTTCATGTGGCCTTGGTTGAGAAACAAGGCACTACTATTCATACAGCCGCCCATAAAAATATCGGGCAGGCCATCATTATTGATGTCGCCAATCCCTACCCCAGAACCGGTGTAGAGATTGGTAAAATCAAGGGCATTGTAAACGGAGTCTTCTACGATTTGGTTGACAAAATCGAAGCCACTAGCTGCTGGATCTAGCTTAAGAAAGCGAGAAGTTTGAGCATCCCTTTCCTGGCAGGCTAACAAAAGCCAGCTTATGAAAAAGAAGGATAGATATCGAGTAGTAGCAGCAGACACCTTTCGAGAGCATTGAATGAAAAAGAGTAGGGAAAAAAGCCCTTTTCTAGAACGAAAGGGCCCTACTACTGTATTCAAAAAAACTAACTTAAACGATTTTAGTAACCGGGGTTTTGCACCAATTTGTCATTGGCACTGATCTCACTAGCAGGAATCCAGATGAGCTCATGTTTGCCCGTTTGGAAGGTTCCTCCACTGAGTGATTTTGGATGATCACCATGCAGAGAAGTAGTACCGAGATAATCATCGGCCAAGCCCCAGCGCACGAGGTCAAAGAAGCGGTGGCTTTCGCCCGTAAGCTCCAATACACGCTCATCGATAATCGCCTGACGCATTTCCTCTTGATTGAGGCCCGTTTTTTCGGCGATGTTGGCGCGAGTACGCACTTGGTTGAGATAAGTCTCAGCTTCGCTGATTTTACCTTGCTCGTTCATCGCTTCGGCCAGCATCAAGAGTACATCTGCGTAGCGGATGATCCGCCAGTTGTTACCAACATTGGTCCCTAAGAAATCGACTTCATCGCGGGTACCGATATCCATACCAGCATATTTGCGGGTGTAAATAGGCTCCATGCTTTCGTTATTGGCGAGTTCGATTTCTGCCGCAAAGTCTTCGGCAAAAGGCACACCACCATAACCCGTAGAACCCGGATAATCATAAGCGATGGTAGCATTGCGACGAATGGTGTCTCCATTGGCTTCGAAGAGATCCTTAACCCAAGTATTTACATAATGGCTTTGGTCAGGCGATTTGGCCGGAGGGGCATAGTCAATATGAAAGTTACCCATATTACCAGTACCCGGGATGTCAACCCCCCAGGCGAATGCAGACTGCCCTAGGTACTGGAGCTCATATATGGACTCTTCATTATTTTCGTTGCTTTCGGTAAAGTTTTCTTCGTAGCGATCAGCCGGCAATAAGGAGTAGCGACCACTAGAGACCACTTGCATAAGTGCAGTTTCTGCAGCTGCCCAATTGCCTTGGTAAAGCTGGCTTTTCCCGATAAAAGCGGTAGCAGCGCCACTGGTTGGACGTCCTTTATCGTTGTCGGTCCACTCAGCCGGAAGTTCTGCTTCAGCGGCTTCAAAGTCGGCTAGAATTTGATTCCAGACTGCGTCGGCAGAAGCCTGAGCGGGGAAGAATTCTTCGTTTGTCTCAGCTGTCTTGGTAATCAAGGGCACATTGCCATAAAGATTGAGCAAATACCAGTAGGCAAAGGCGCGCATGAAGTGTGCTTGACCGATGAAAGCGTTCCGCGCAGTGGCATCTGGAATATTCTCGGCATTGACATTTTCTAGGATCGCATTGGCTCTAAAGATGGTCTTAAATGGCTCTTGCCAAATTTCGGTAGACCAACGAGCAGAACCCGGATTACCCTGAAAAGTAGACATTGCTGTGTTGGGTCCAAAAGGGCGTACGTTGAAGACATCAGAGCGTAAAATCGCGCCTGTGTGAATGATCCGTCCCCAAAAGAAGGTATTGGTGATCGGGTGATACATGCCATTGACCGCGAGACTCACATCATTGGCATCGTTCCAAAAAGTACCGGTTGAAACGGTATTGGTATTGACCTGATTAAGTAGGTCGCTCGTACATCCGGCAAGCGTAAAGCAAAGAGCTAAAGCGCAGATATAGAGTTTTTTATACTGTTTGATCATGATTCGATTGTTTTGAAATGGATCGAGTCGATTTAGAAATTAGCTTGCACACCAAAGATGACACTCGTGGTGTTTGGATAAGCACGAACATCCAAGCCACGACCCAATAGTGGGTTGACATTGGAAGGCACACCGAAGAATGGACTTGCTGCAGAGCGACCACCATTTACCGAAGAGATATCTGGAGAGTAGCCAGAATATTGGGTGAGGGTAAAGAGGTTCTGACCAGTCAAGAAAATTCTCAAATCTTGCATCCAGCTTACCGCTTCCATATTTAGGGTATATCCCAACTCCATCGTTCTGAGACGGAAATAAGAACCGTCCTCCACGAAGAAAGATGATGGTGCGCCATTGTTGGCGTTGTCTGTCGTAGTGGTTCTTGGGATATCAGTATCCGTATTGGTAGGGGTCCAAGCGCGCTTGATATCATCTAGCTTATTGTCATCTGCCCAGAAAAGGTTGTAGTACTTAGCCACATTGTAGATTTCATTGCCTTGCACTCCTTGGAAGAAGAGAGAGAAATCAAATCCTTTATAGTTACCGCTAAGGTTAAGACCGTAAACAAAATCCGGCGTTGGATCACCAAGAATAGTTTGGTCATCACCAGTTACCATACCGTCTCCATTCAAATCACGACGAATGAAGTCACCCGGTACGATAGCGCCTTTACGTTCTGGGTCATTAGCTAGATTGGGATCGCTATCAATGGCTTCTTGAGAAGCATATACACCGTCAATTACGTATCCGAAATACACCCCAGGGGCTTCGCCCTCGATGAAGCGGTTAACACGAACGCCATCCTCTGTTACAGTAGGTCCAACCACTGGATTGGGTAGAGAAACAATTTGGCTATTGAAAGTCGAGAAGTTAAAGCCAACGTTCCAATTGAAGGCACCCGTTTGGTTACGCAGCAAACCTTCTAATTCAAAGCCACTATTGTTGATTTCTCCTACATTTTGGATTACAGGTTGACTAAAGCCAACACTAGCAGGTAGCGCTACTCCCACCAATACGTCGCGTACAGACTTGTTGTAGTATTCAGCAGAAAGAGTCAAACGATCATTCCAGAATCCTAAGTCTACCCCAACATTGGTCGTAACAGCTGTTTCCCACTGCAGGTCTTGCAGTGCAAGAGAAGTCTGAGCGTAACCTGGTACGATTTGATTGTTGACTGAAGTCGAAGAAGTCAAGTTAAATACTGACTGATAAGCATAGTCAGGAATGTTTTGTGATCCGAGGGAACCGTAACCTGCCCGCAGCTTGAATGTATTGATCGCTTCTACGTTCCAGAATTTCTCACTTGAAATCTTCCATCCTAAAGAAGCAGAAGGGAAGTAACCTACGCGGAAGTCAGGCGCAAATTTAGAAGAAGCATCACGACGGACTGTGGCAGTCAATAGGTAACGATCGGCTAAAACGTAGTTGACACGTCCGAAAACAGAGCGAAGACCACTAACGATATCTTCTCCAAGCAGCGCTTGCACATCCGTAGGATTGGCAGCCCCGATTACTTGAATGCTATTGTTTGGTAGGTTTTGCGCATAAACACCAACTGAGCGGAAATCAATCTTTTGTTCGGTATAACCGACAACTACATCAATGCGGCTACCCGTACCAATATCAGTTCCGTAACTCAATGTCGGCTCCCATACAGTCAATAGGCTAGAAGAGCGAATGTCGGTCAAATCATTAAGTTGGTTCACGTTATCTACCGCATCAGAGTTACTCATGAAGAAGGTAGGACGGAAGGAAAAGTTATGGCGATTGATGTACTCAGTACCAAAGTTCAACTTAGCGGTCAAGCCTTTGACGATCTCATAGGAAACGTTGATGTTACCAAAGAGATTAAGGTTGGTTTCGAGATTTTCTTCTAGGGAAGCGAGTCCATATTTATTCAAACCACCAAAACCGTGAGTACTGAAATCAGGCGCTTCAAAGCCTCCGTCATTTTCAGGGACGCTTTCTCTCAAAATGGGCGCAGTTGAACCATCACGGCCAAACCAATTGTTGCGCTCAATAGTAGACTGAGTTACCCCTAGAGATTCCTGAATCTTAAGCTTACCAAGGGTGAACTCACTATTGGCACGTAGGTTATAGCGATCAAAGCCCGTACTAACGAGGATACCTTCTTGATCATAATAATTCCCGGAAAGGAAATAACGGCTATTATCACCTCCACCAGAAACAGAAACCCCATAATCCTGTACCATGCCGGGATTAAGGGAAAGGTCCTGCCAATCAGT
>CAZHOC010000597.1:0-4444 GCA_964534295.1 uncultured Bacteroidia bacterium
TTGATCGCAACCAATCAGAAACTACCGTTACCGTGCAATTTTTTCAAAAAATGTACGAGGTCGTAGTAGCACCCCCTCAAACGCCCTCGGCATTCTTTAGCGATGATTTTACGGCTGCCAAGCTCAAAGAGCAAGTTGACTTAGGCCGCATGGGACCAGATAACCTCCCTGTTTACATCTCCAATGTAGTATACGGCCGTATGATGATGTTTTCGCTTACCTCTACCGCGAGCGAAACCGAAATCCGGGCCATGCTCAATTTGGCTTACAATAGCATCGCCGGCAATGTCAAAGCCAATATGTCAGCCAAACAAAAAACGATCTTGGAGGAGTCAAAAATGGCCATTACCTCACTGGGCGGAGATGCCGAAGCTACTCTCTCTATGATCCGCAGTGGTAATTGGAAAGACTATTTCACGAGTTCTGCTCCCCTTTCTAGTGCTGCTCCCCTGAGCTATACCTTCCGCAATCTTGGCGATGGTAGCATTGCCAAAATCGTCGAAACCGATGAATTCAGTATCTCTGAGTGTACCGAAAAAGTAGGCGTACCCGGCGTATTTGACTACTATCCTAGCCAATCTGAATCTACTAGCGACATTAGCTTTCCGGTAGAGACCAATAAGGGAGACTTCAATGGAGACGGACTCACCGACATCATGTTCAATCACAAGAATAACAGCAGTAACCAAGTCAAAATTGGTTTAGGCAATGCAGAGGGAGGTTTTGATTTTCAAGCTACCATCGCTAATCCGATTAGTCCTTCAGAGCCCTGGACCAAGTATAAGACCCGCATTGCTGACCTAAATGGGGATAATGCAGATGATATCATTTGGAATAACACAGAATCTGGCAATTCCTCTTACTTCGCGCTTAGCGACGGCAGTGCTCAGTTTAACTTCTCTGACGAAACCCGACACCCCAACAGTGGCTGGGGCAGATATGATCTTCTGATAGGAGATATAGACGCTGATGGTAAGGATGAGTTAGTATGGAATATAACCCATGGCAATACCGTCAACCGTACTTATACCGCGGGACTTAGTGCTGACAATCAATCGCTTGAGTTTACGCCTTATCATGACAATGGGACAGGCTGGGGAGAATATGATGCCTATATCGGTGAAGTCAATGGAGGTGGAGACGATTTGTTTTTTAGTCGTACCAACACTATCAATCGTACCTACATTGGCAAATCTAATGGTGATGGCACCTTTTCCATAGGAGGATATTTTACTCGCCCCGAAAACGGTTGGCACAGTTACACTACCTATACAGGCCATGCTGACAACAATACGACCGTTGATTTACTCTTCAACTCTCTTGGTAATGGCACCAACCGACTCTACGTGAGTCCTAGTATGTCCAATGCGGTAATGAATAGCTCTATTCCCAATCAAGACCACCCGGTACAGCAAGATTGGCGAGACTATAAAATGCTGATTGGGGATGTGGATGGCAACGGTATCGATGATATTACTTGGACCAATCATGGCACTGGCGACATCAGCAGCCACCTCTTTACGGCATTGGGTACCAACACAGGTGAGTATGATTTCACTCCCGTCAAGCAAACCAGCCCTTATCAGTCTACTTGGTCGCAGTTTGATAGCTTTTTGCTAGACATCAACGGCGACAGCAAAAAAGATATGCTTTGGATCAAGCCGGGATCGACTACTGAGTATTACGTCGCCCTCGCAAAATAATAGAGTGTTCCCCCCTTTTTTATAAAGTCCTCTCAGCATCGTTGGGAGGACTTTTGTTTGGGTCACCGCTGCGCGGAACGCTTATCTCCTTGAGTGCGGCATACATGCTCGCACCTACCATAAATTTTACAAAGCGGAGCTTTTGTCCCCCGCAAACGATTTAGCGGGTTAGTGCTGATTGCCACTCGAAAGCCACAAAAAAAGACTGCCTACTATTTAGCAGCCTTTTCTATAACTAGATAAACGTTCTGCGAAGCAAAAAACCAGCGAAAACCACCTGAGTTAGCGAATAATCTGCACCTTCTCGACAAAGCGTTCGGAAGAAGTCTTGATTTGGAGAAGATACAGTCCATTGGGAGTATCAGGCAACGCTATTTCAAAGCTCTGGCCAAAGATACTTTCCTGGTAGATTAGCTTGCCTTGAAGATCATAGAGACTAACTTCTCCTCTTAACTTTCGTTCGGAATCAATCTGCAAAACACCATTAGTGGGATTGGGGTAAAAGCTGATCCCGCGCAAATTAGATGGGGGAATATTGGTAACAGAGAAATCGCTATCCTTGGGAGAAAGCGGAATCTCTTGCATATCTAAGCCAATCGCCCGGCTTTGAAGCCAATCAAGTCTCGCAGTGGTAGTATCGGCGGTATTGACGGTATATTGAATAATAAGGGTTCCAATTTGCCTATTCCCGCTGACATTAATCTGGTCTGTTCGTACTAGTCCTGCAATAATGCCATTAGAACGAGGTTTTGTTAGGACCATCAAATCATTACCGCTAGTGCCAAGCCATGAGTTATCCGCATCAAAGGAAATGCTCTCCACCGAGTCCATATCAGCTTCAATCTGAAAACTCAAGCCATAAATGGAGACCACACTACTATCGCTGGTTCCGAGCATGACGGGAACGCGCAGCTGTTTATTAGCGGGAAGATTGCCGGTAGGAAGATCAAAAAATAGAGGAATACCGCTAGAAGCAGTTCCACCTAGTCGGAGATTTTCATGCGTCTTACCTAGGTTTGTCACAATAGCTGTAGTATCCGCAAAACCGATACTGCCGTCACCATCGGTATCGACGTGTTTGAGGTCTCGACCGTTAAAGATAGTGTCATTCCAATTGTCGGCCACTTGTGCCTTCCAACTCAAACTTGCATCCGTACGGATTGGCCCCGTCTTCCCAAAGTGGATCCCAATCTGAAAGAGATCATCCATCTCGCAGTCCTGATCATGGTCGGTATCACCGGGATAGACCATATCGGGGACACACCAAAAGCGTACACTATCCATCTCAAAATTAGGGGTAATGCCATTGGCGGCCGTAAAGGTACTCGCAATCACATTAGTGTCTGTCTCACAAAAGCAGGTACGACGAGTGACAAAGAGGTCGTTTGACAAAAAATGGATGTTGGTGGTGTTAATACAAATTTTGGTTTCACATTGATCTAGTTCACATCCCAAATATATTCCAAACGAACCAGTCCCAGTGTAACTACCGGAATAGCTTAAGCCAACCAAATTATTTTCTATCGTACAACCCGCTATCCCTACACCACTAGCACCCGGGAAACTCTGACTTCCAAACCTCGTAACCGCCGTATCATTGTTGACAAAGGTGCTGGAGCCGACTCCAGAATCAAATTGTCCTAGTTTCACTCCGATCTCGTTACCATCGAAAGTGCAATTATTCAGGCTTTCTGACTCTGATAAATCGGCGCCAACTTCACAGTTGATGAAATTGACATTGTCTACATATATCCAAGCGGTTGAAAATGCAGTACTGAATATCATCACATGATCTAAACCAAGGGGACTGTTTTTGAGGGTCAAATCACTAAAGTTTCCCTCATATACTCTCAGGGCAACTTCAGAGTAGTCTTCAATGATCGTCTGAGAGATATTCCAATCATCTACTGGAAAATTATCATCATAAAATGCAAAGCGTCTAAAGCCGACGCCGATTTCCCCCTTTGAGAGACGACTATCCTTTAGTTCGAGATCTTTGCAATCTCTTAATGCAGCTTTTGCCTCAGAAATAACCACATACTCTAGAACAAACTCTCCCAAAAAGTATTCATCAAAAAATGTCTGAGGCTGCTTACCAAGAATTCCTTCCCATAAAGTTCCAGGACTATCACTCAGAAATCGGATAGAATCATTGATTGTGCCTATAGCCTAAAAAGTCGCATTTTCATCTACAAAAAAGCCCGCGTTATCATCAAAAAGCATCGTAACACCAGGCTCAATGACCACAGAGGCAGTATCGTAGACAAACAGGATTGTATCGACTTGGTATGGACTATTAGCAAGAGTAAAAGTTGTATCCGCAAAAATGGTATCCGCAGGGATGAGTTGGGCATTCGCGATTGAGGAACTCAATACCAAGGCCAATAGAAAAAAGGAAATTTTCTTCATGTTTTTGTGTTTTCAGGTTTTGGTCAGATACAAAATTACTCAGAATTATCTGCTTCTCGGACTCAAAGAGAGAACTGCGCCTTAAGTTGGAGTTGCTAATTATTTCGTAAAAGCATAGCCCAATATTTTTCCGTTAGTCGCCGATCTGATCGATTCACTTCACAAGTTGGACTATATGCCAAAACCTAAACTTGCGACGGTTTTACTGGTTCTTCCTTTTTGGTATCTATCCTAGCGGCTTTTCCGCTGCGCTGAACGAGGGAATTTTGAATGTAGGATCAATAGTGTTCAAAAAAATATGCTCGTTCTTTGAAAGAATTGTAAAAGCGATA
>CAZHOC010000598.1:0-4430 GCA_964534295.1 uncultured Bacteroidia bacterium
AGGGCAACCCATAGATTAGGGGCAATTACTGCTCCTTTTGCTTTTTCATATCCAGCGCAACGTCTACAATCATATCTTCTTGTCCCCCCACCATCTTACGGTTCCCCAATTCTTCGAGGATCTCGCGGGTATCGATACCGTATTGTTGGGAGGCCTTTTCAGAGTGTAGCAAAAAGCTTGAATAGACGCCTGCATAACCTAGAGATAGCGTCTCTCTGTCCACTTGTACCGGACGCACTTGGATCGGTCTGATAAGATCATCAGCCGCGTCCATGAGCGGGAAGAGTTCGCAGCGATGCTTGTCTTGTAGCCCCATTTTGTTGAGTACTGCAACCAAGGCTTCCAGCGGGCAATTGCCTGCCCCTGCACCCATACCGGCTAGCGAGGCATCAAGACGAGTGGCACCATGCTGCATAGCTACTATGGTATTGGCTACACCCAAGGATAAATTTTGGTGACAATGAATGCCTATCTCGGTTTTGTCGTCGAGGATATCTCGATAGGCTTTTATGCGTTCGGCGACGCCGTCCATCAAAAGAGCTCCGGCCGAATCGGTTACGTATACACAATCAGCTCCATAAGACTCCATCAGCTTGGCTTGCTCTGCTAAGCCTTTGGGATCGTTCATATGAGACATCATCAAGAAGCCGCCCACGTCCATGCCTAGCTTTTTGGCTGCTTCGATATGTTGAGCTGAGATGTCTGCCTCAGTACAATGAGTCGCTATGCGGACGCTTCTAACGCCCAATTCATAGGCTTTTTTGAGGTCTTCGATGGTGCCGATACCCGGCAATAAGAGCGTAGTCAAAACCGCCTGCTCAAGCTCCTCGGCCAAACCCTCAAGCCACTCCCAATCGGTATGTGCGCCGAAGCCATAATTAAAACTGGCTCCTGCCAAACCATCGCCATGAGAGACTTCAATCGCGTCTACTCCTGCTTGGTCTAAAGCTTTGGCCACAGTGCGAATTTGTTCCTTGCTGTATTGGTGGCGGATGGCATGCATGCCATCTCGAAGAGTAACGTCTTGTATATAAAGCATTTGATTGTCCAATTGTGAATGAAGAAATGAGCAGGCAATTATTGGGAAACTAAGCGTTCGCCAGTGGCGAGAGCTGCCGAAGTCATAATGTCAAGATTACCAGCATACTCTGGTAAGTAATGCCCCGCACCGACTACTTTCAAAAAGACCGAGGTCTTGAGACCATGACGGTAGCCCAAACCTTCGATAAAAACGGCCTTGTCTGCCGGAATCTCTTCAAACTGTACAGCCTGATGTAATTGATAACCCGGTACATATTTCTGTACCTCTGCTACCATCTCATGGATGCTTTGTCTGATGGCATCCTGATCAGCATTTTCGCTCAAAGTGAATACCGTGTCACGCATGACCAAAGGCGGCTCTGCTGGATTGAGAATGATGATGGCTTTCCCGCGTTCGGCGCCGCCGACCTTCTCAATCGCCGCTGCTGTGGTCTCGGTAAACTCATCGATATTGGCGCGGGTACCCGGGCCTGCAGACTTACTGGCGATAGAAGCAACGATCTCCCCATAATGTACCTTCGCTACCCTTGATACGGCTGCTACGATGGGAATAGTTGCTTGGCCACCACAGGTAACCATATTGACATTGGCCACATCTGTATGGGCGTCAAAATTGACCGGAGGGACCAAATATGGCCCAATGGCTGCCGGAGTGAGATCGACGATTTTCTTGTCCGGATACTGTTGCACAAAGCCCCAGTTGTAATGATGGGCCTTGGCAGAGGTCGCATCGAAAACTAGTTTAATATCCTGCCATTCAGGCATTTCGATCAAGCCTTTGATGCCTTCATGGGTGGTTTTATAACCCATTCTTTGGGCACGGGCAAGTCCATTTGATTTAGGATCGATCCCGACCATTACTGACATCTCCAAGTTGGAGGAAGTGCGTATGATCTTGATCATGAGATCTGTGCCGATATTGCCAGGGCCAATGATGGCTACTTTGATTTTTTCCATAGTCTTAATTCCCAAATCTTACTGAAACCTCTCCCAAACCATCAAATACGGCTCTGACGCTATCCCCCGGCTCCACGGCCACCATGGGCCCAAGTGCTCCCGTAAGGACGATATCTCCTGCTTGTAAAGGACTGCCTAGCTTAGCCATGGTCTTGGCCAACCACATGGTAGCGGTCAGTGGCGAACCCAAACAATCTGCGCCGGTACCTTCTGATACTTTCTCCGCATTTTTGAAGAGTTGCATACGGCTGGTGATGAGATCGAGATGGGTGAGAGGTAGCGGTCTATGCCCAAGGACAAAATGGCTGGCGGATGCATTATCTGCGATCGTATCAGCAATTCTAATGTTCCAATTTTCGATCCGACTACCTACGATTTCGATAGCGGCTACTGCATAATCGATAGCAGAAAATAGTTCTGCGGTGGTGATGGAAGCGGAGGGAAGACTCTTTTTCATCACGAAGGCGATTTCGGCCTCGGCCTTCGGCTGCATCAGTTGATCCCAAGGAACCACCGCTCCGTGCATCACTTCCATATCGTCAAACAGCAAACCATAGTCGGGCTGGTCGACGCCTAATTGTTTTTGCACGGCTTCAGAGGTCAAACCGATTTTACAGCCGATTTGTCTTGCCCCAGAGGCAATCCGCAATTGGTTATTGATTTTTTGGACGGTGTAAGCATCCTCTAAGGCAGTGGCCCCAATTAAGTCGCGTATAGGCGGGCATACCTGCCCTGAGGCAGTCGCCTCGCGGAGCTGTTTGGCAGCAGTTTGAATAGTAGTATCAGACATGGAGAATAGTATGAGCCGCTAAAATCGGGATTTATTTAATTCTATGCCTATTCCCCCTAGTTTTCCTGTAAATTTTCGTGATTTTTGACTTTCTCTTCAACCTTAATTGCTATGGCGCTACAATATTCGGCCCTGCTTCAGCAGAACGCTTATCTCAACGGACAGTGGTATAATGATCCTCAATTAGATCGATTTAAGGTGCTAAACCCTTTTGATCAAACCGAGATTGCCCAGGTACTGGATTGTGGACGAGAGGAGACCCGTCTTGCTATTGATAAAGCTTATGCGGCTTTTTCGGATTGGAGTCAGCGCCTAGCCGGCGAACGCTCAGCCCTATTGCGAAAATGGCATGATTTGATCATCCACCACATCGATGATTTGGCCTATTTGCTGAGTTGGGAGCAAGGCAAACCCTTAGCAGAGGCTAAAGGCGAAATTCGCTATGGCGCATCCTTTATTGAATGGTTTGCCGAGGAAGCAAAGCGCGTTTATGGAGATGTGATCCCGGCTCATCGAGCTAATACTCGTATCACCACCATCAAACAGCCTATTGGAGTGGTTGCCGCCATTACGCCCTGGAACTTCCCTAATGCCATGATCTGTCGTAAGGTAGCGCCTGCCTTGGCCGCCGGCTGCACATTAGTGATAAAGCCATCTGAAGAGACGCCGCTTTCGGCTTTAGCATTGGCCCAGCTAGCAGATGAAGCGGGTTTTCCGGCTGGGGTGATCAATATGATTCCAACCACGCAAGCGCAAGCCGTAGGGGAGGAGTTGTGCGCGAATCCTAAGGTGAGAAAATTATCCTTTACCGGATCGACCCCAGTTGGCAAGCTGTTGATGAGACAATGTGCCGATACCGTTAAAAAGTTATCCCTCGAATTGGGGGGGAATGCTCCCTTCATCGTTTTTGAGGACGCTGATTTGGAGGCCGCAGTCAAGGGGGCAATTGCCGCCAAATACCGCAATACAGGCCAAACTTGTATCACTGCTAACCGAATCTATGTACAAGCCGGCATCTACGATGCCTTCGTGCAAGCGTTCCGCGCAGCGGTCTCCCAACTAAAAATCGGTAATGGCTTGAGCCCTGATGTCCAAGTAGGCCCCTTGATCAATGAGAAAGCCATGGCAAAGGTCGAACGACTGTTAGAGGACGCGATAGCTAGAGGTGCTCAGGTGATCCTTGGGGGAGAAAAAATCTCTTCCCAAATGATCAATCCCACCATCCTTACGGAAGTAAAGCCAGAAATGGATCTACACCAAGAAGAGATATTTGGTCCACTAAGTCCTATTTATCGATTCGAGACAGAAGAAGAGGTGATTGCGCTAGCCAATGACACCCCCTTTGGCTTGGCCGCCTACTTTTACGGGACGCATTATGCCCAAATTTGGCGGGTAGCAGAGGCTTTGGAATATGGCATGGTGGGGATCAATACAGGGGCGATTTCCACTACAGTCGCGCCCTTCGGAGGGGTCAAAGAAAGCGGAATCGGACGGGAAGGCTCGAAGTATGGGATAGAAGAATTTATGGAAATCAAGTATATGTGCTGGGGAGGAATTTAGGCCCCAAAAGCCCCCAAAGTGCTCTTGACAATTTGTTGTAACTTTTGCTGATAAATATTGAAACGCTGCTAATAATCAACAG
>CAZHOC010000599.1:0-3002 GCA_964534295.1 uncultured Bacteroidia bacterium
GATATCTTGGTGTTTAATTATCCCGCCCATGATATACATGACCTGCGGGATGGGGCAGGGCTGGTCGAACCGATCAGCATGAAGGAAAACTATATCAAGCGTTGTGTGGCAGTACCAGGCGATTTGCTTGAAGTACGCGACCAGCAGATATACATCAATGGCGAAAAGGGCGAAAATCCCGAAAATATGCAGTTGCAGTATTTGGTCAATACTTCCCAAAACTTCAACTATCGCCGTCAACTCAAGGAGCTAGGCATTAGACCTAGTACCGAAAACACCAATGTAAACTGGAAAGACCTCAATAATACTACCCACTACTTCTGGGCCAATAGCAAAACGATGGAAGCGATTAAAGCTTTGCCCCAAGTAACCAAGGTAGATACGATAGACGAAAAAGGTCCAGAATACGGTCCAGGGATTTATCCAAAAATCCTCAATACCAAAGGCCAAACCTTTGCTTTCAATCGCGACTATTATGGTCCGATCACCGTACCCAAAAAAGGGATGACCGTAGAGCTAAATCGTGAAAATCTCTCCCTCTATGCGCGTTGTATCCAAGCTTATGAGGAGCATGAGCTCAAATATGACGACAATCTCAGCAAGATCATGATTGATGGTCAGGAAGTGAAGGAATATACCTTTGAAATGGATTATTACTTCATGATGGGAGATAATCGTCATAACTCTGAGGATAGTCGCTACTGGGGCTTTGTGCCAGAAAACCATATCGTTGGCCGTCCCCTATTCATCTTCTTCTCCTACGAGAGATTTCCTGAGCAGAACTTCTTCCAAAACATCCGCTGGAGCCGTATTGGCTGGCAAAAGATCAAATAATGGCAGATAATCAAGCTGCTCGTTGGCAGCGCTTAGAGGAGTGGTTTCGTACACTATTGGGTAAACAACCCAATATGGAAGCCATCCTGTTTCTGATAGGCGTGAGAGAATTGGGCAGTCCGCCCAAGGAGTTTGAGAAAGAGGAGAAGATGGAGCTCATGCACATAGCCATTTGCCGCTTGCTTTCTCAATCCGGCTACTATGAACTTTCCCATCTCGATCAAGATGGTTGGCCGCATTGGAAACTCGTAAAAGAATTACCACATCAGGATATGTTCTCTCAAGTACATCTCCTAAGGGAGCATATTCTGACTTATTTTGAAGAAGAGGAAATCTTCAAGGCATGAATGCGCATTTACAAAGATTGTATCGTTACCATGACTGGGCAAATCGCCAGTATTTTCCCATTCTTGGCCTAGAAGCCGTACCTGAAGAATGTATTCGTCTCTACAGTCATATCCTCAATGCCCATGGCATTTGGATGGCGAGAATTCTTAAGCAAAAGGTTCCAGTAGCGCCTTTTGATGTTCATAAGGTGGAAGACTTTCTACAAATTCATACTAGCTTCCAAGCTCAAAGCGAAAAACTATTGGAGATCGAACGCAACTTTGATAGAGTAATCAATTATAGTAATTCCTCCGGAAAACGCTTCTCCAACTCGCTTGGTGACATCATGGCCCATATAGTCAACCATGGGACCTACCACCGTGGACAAGTAGCGATGCTGCTCCGCAAAGCGGATATTGCCCCCGTTCCTACGGATTACATCTTTTTTCAAAGGGAACAGGGAGCATAATAGCCTAGTCTTTCCTTAGTTTCTCATTAATCTCAATTGCCGTTTGATTCGAGAATATTTACGGTTATGAGAACCTATTAATTCTCCAACTCCTTCTATAAATAGATCGATCTTCAAGCTGTCAGCCGTAATTTCCAAGCGATGTCTATATTGAGGAATTGCTCCAAAAAAATGAGGACATGATAAAGAGGAACTTGACTCAATATCCTGGATAAACTGTACACTATCATTTTGAATTGCCAAGAAACCTGATTGCCCACAGGTGAAGTATTCGTTGTCTTCGATTGTCATTTCCGCTAGTTCATCCACCAAAATATTTTGAACCAAAGTATCTTGTTGGGCGACACCTTCATTGTAGGAAAGATATAACTCTTCAATCAGGATGGTGCCGCTATAACTGCCTTGAAGATCTGTATAGATAGGGTCTAGGCGTTGACAGCTTGCCAATACAAGAAATAAGAGGAATCCGAAAAAAAGGCGGTGCTTAAACATGAGATAATAATTTGTGTGCTATAAGTAAAGATCGATTTATCAATCTTACTATCACGAAATAAGTACCTCTCTCACGTGCAAAATTACAGAGTCAACCAATAATTTATTTTTAGCACTACTGCTCTGTTACGCAGCCCAAAGGTTTCTAAGCCGTAATTGTCAGTATAAACTAGGAATAAATCAGACATAGGTTTAAAACGCCACTGCAAACGAGAATTAATATTGAAGTTATCCCATTGAGTGTTGTATTGGAGATAGGTGGTCCAGAAAATATTCTGATTGAAATTGATATTGATTTGAGGACCAATCAGCCATAGGTCTGCGCTCTCATATGGTTTAGGCAATTCGACATAATCACGGCTTACTCTGAGGGCAAAATTCCCCCAAGGCTGCTGTCTAAAACGCAATAAACCACCAATACTAGTCTTCATCCCATTGTAAAACTGACCATACTCAAAGTTGAGATTGTAGTTAAACTTCTTGCGTGGATCGGATTGAAACTCCCCTCTAACGCTATTAAACTGGTAAGTATCCACGGGCAAAGGTACATCTCCGATCAATTGGGTAGCAAAGGGTAATCGGACATCATTACGGACGTAGCCCAAACTAACAAAACCTTGGGTATTGAACATTACCCGATAATCAAGGGTCAAATTCCAGTCATTGAGACTGCCATCGTCATTGAAAGTGGGAGCCGTCTCGAAACGAGGACCGTGCTGGGTTACCACCTCATTGTTTTCGGGATAGAAGGTATAATTAAAACTAGCATAATAAATAGCATAGCCTAGTCTCACGAAAGTATCCCGTTCTGCATCATAGTTGATCGCTCTGGCATTGAAACCTACGTCAGTGAAAAAGTTTTCATCCGTTTTACTGTATG
>CAZHOC010000599.1:3032-3824 GCA_964534295.1 uncultured Bacteroidia bacterium
AGAAAGGTGAAAGACACCCGCTGAGTAATAAAGATTCTTATCGTATCGTTCGGGCTTAAAAGAGGCATGAAACTGAGCCCATCCGCCCCAAGTACCCGCTTTATTCAAATAGTTAAACTCAGCCCCAGCATTGCGGCCAAAATCATTTGGATCAAATCGACCGTCTGAAAAAGCCTGGCGATTGGTGATAATCCCAGTGAAAGTTGAGCGCTCCATCACCTGTTGGGAAAATGAAGCAACTGCAATATTTTGCCCCAAAATATCATCTTTTGGCCCCGTTTGGATATCCATTAAGCCAATCCTGAGTTTATTCGTCAGGTTACCCGTCAAACGGGCACCAAAATAGATTGGTATGGGCACTGGAATACCATTACCATCTGCTTCCAATCCAATCCTCCTAGAGAAGAATGGACGCGTTGGGGGAATCCCAAAAGAGCTAAACAAATCACTATTTTCCAGAAAGAAGTTTCGCTTCTCAGGAAAGAACAAATTAAAGCGATCTAAATTGGTAACCTGCTCGTCTACATCCACTTGGGAGAAATCCGGATTGACCGTCAAGTCTAGGTTTAAAGCCGGAGAAAGCGCAACCTTAGCGCCAAAGCCACCATTATAAGTAGTGGAAATATCGGTGCCTTCTTCATAATCTTTGGAAACTCCGCCCGTTACGTACGGAATAATCGAGACATTACCCTTGGCCACTGGTGGCGCCTTATCCCAAAACAAATCCCCCATATACCCCATATCAACCCCCATGAAGTTTAGGGGTACATAGGACCAAATGGAATAACGAAT
>CAZHOC010000599.1:3849-4429 GCA_964534295.1 uncultured Bacteroidia bacterium
CAGCGTTTAGTCCCCGCCTCGTAACGAAGCGTTTTGAAAGGAATCGCAATCTCCACGACCCAATGATCATCATAATTCTTGACCGCTGAGTACCAACGGTTGTCCCAATCAAAATTGAAATCCCCATCAGACATGGTCGCACCGATTAATCCTTCGGATTGCGCCCCTAGCGCATTGACCCCAAAGAAAAATCCATTGGTTTTGCGACCGACCGGATCAATCACCACTGAAAAACCATCAGAATCAAAAAAATCAGTATCTCGCTTCAATGTCTGAATTACGTATTCCGGACCATCCGTACAGACAGCCGCCACGTAGACAAAGTTTTGATCATAGGCCATCCTCACCTGAGTTTGCGAAGCCGCATAACCCGTATCTATTGGCCACTTATTGAGGAAAGGAGTGGTATGTGTTTGCTGTTCCCAAAACGCTTCTTCTAACAAACCATCAATGACTACCTTTTCATCAATTTGTTTGATGTCTAAGGAGACGCCATCATGCTCTGGTTGCGCTAACAATGAAAAAGGTAGCAGCAGCAAAACAAAAAGTGCAAAATGTTTAGCCATCTAGTGTAGTGTTG
>CAZHOC010000600.1:0-296 GCA_964534295.1 uncultured Bacteroidia bacterium
GTGAGTACCGTGTCCGTGACGATCGTTTGCCGAAGGCTCAGCACTTACAAAGGATGTAGATAAAGTCCGATTTACGTTGAGGTCCTCATGGTCCAAATCCACCCCTGTGTCTAATACGAAAGCACATTTTTCGACCCCATTACCACTACCAACCGCGGCGACGCCCCAATCTGTCTCTTGAGTGTCAAATGGTTTGATGATGCCAGATTGGAGAGGGAATTTGATGAAGATGTCTTGCTCAATCCACCAGATGAGCTTTAGGTCGAGAAGCTTTTTGATTTGTATCTGCGTGAGCT
>CAZHOC010000600.1:315-4427 GCA_964534295.1 uncultured Bacteroidia bacterium
ACTGCTCTTTCCGGCAAAAGTTTTGAGGACTCTGTTTTCTGGGATGCCAGCGTTTTTTAGAATCTCGCGCACCACTGGACCAAATATCCGCTGATGATTTTTGAGCGCTTTGAGGCGAGCTTCACGTGTTTTGAGGCGCTTAAAATTATCCTTCTTATGGATTGGTTGGAAGGCCTCTTCAGTCAATACCACTATGTATTGATCCTTGACCGCATTTGGGTTTTCTGGATGAAGCATCAGGCGCTTGGGGGGCTCTTTACTTTGGGCATGAGCCGAAGGTAGAACGCCTATGAGAAGAAGGAAAAGAGAAAAAGTAGGGAGCAAAAATTTCATGATAGATACGATGAGATTGTGTGGAAACTTTATCTGTTAGTTCCCACGCCCACTCAAACGTAACTTGAAATCCTATTAAACTGCGCTTGGCTCGGGTTCTACCCATTTGTCATCAGAGCGAATGAGGTCAATCAGTTTATCCACCGCCTCAGCGGTTCTGACACCTCTTTCGACCACTTCTTGCCCACGATACAGGGCAATTTTATCAGGGCCAACCCCAACATATCCATAGTCCGCATCTGCCATCTCACCAGGACCATTTACAATACAGCCCATGATACCAATCTTTACACCTTTGAGGTGTTCGGTACGTTTACGGATACGTGCTGTGGTTTCTTGAAGGTCGAAAAGCGTCCGCCCACAAGAGGGACAAGAAATATATTCTGTTTTGGTGATGCGCAAGCGAGATAATTGTAGCATACCAAAGGCCGTTCTTAAGCGACAAGCATCTACATCATCCACCCAAAGCCCATCAGATTGTCCGTCTACCAATAGGGTACTGCCATTAGAAGCCAGCGCTAATTGCGTCTTTGCGTCCTCAGAGATTTGTACGTACTCAGGATAAGCCTCATCACTATAATAAGAAAATTCTTTGCCTAGACTCATTCTGAGAACGCTAGGTTGGTTGATGCCAGTCTCGCTAAGTTGGTAAAGACTCTTGCGCCAATCATAAGTAGGGAAAGCGTTTTCGGAGACTAAGACAAAAATAACGTTGGCATATAGGGCTTTATCCTTAACCTCCGCAACTTGAGTATGCTTTAAGGCCACAAAGTTAAGTCGGGATGAGCGTTCGGCTGCAGCCGTAAAAGCAGCAGGACTCTCGTAATAAGGAAAGTTGAGCTCCTTGTCGCTAAGCATGCGCCAAGTTTCAGCCTCATAAATACGCTTCAAACCTCCTGGCAGATCAAAAGCTGGCACTTCCGTCCCGAAATAGGCATAATCTGCAGCCATGTCCGCAAAATTATACTTATCAAGCAGTGGCATATAAGTATAGCCAATCGCTTGGAGATCTGAAGCTTGAGTAGCCTTACCTCTCATATCGGCAATGACTCTAGGCACCTGATCTTGACCAAAATTGACGACTGTTTGCGTAGCTCTACGTTTGAAACTGTATGGATCAAAGGGTAGGGGAGTCTTATCGGGGCCAGTGTGTTGGGTCTGGGTATTGACTTGCTTTACGATGTGATTGACGAGAAACTCGGCCACGGGAGTCTCATGCTCAGGCTCTTCGGTGAGAGAAACCCTTACCGTATCGCCTAAGCCATCAAGGAGAAGTGTCGCAATTCCTAAAGCAGATTTGATACGCCCGTCTTCGCCTTCACCTGCTTCGGTAACGCCCAAGTGTAATGGATAAACCATATCGCGTTCCAGCATCTGAGTCATAAGGAGGCGATAGGCCTGTACCATGACTTGTGGATTGGAAGCCTTCATGGAGATTACAATATCATGATAGCCGATGTCTTCGCAGATGCGAACAAACTCCATGGCAGATTCAACCATACCTTGGGGCGTATCTCCATAACGACTCATGATACGGTCGGAAAGGGAGCCATGATTGGTCCCGATGCGCATGGAGGTCCCTTCCTCTTTGCAAATCTTAACGAGGGGCGAAAAACGCTTATAGATACGATCTATTTCTGCTTGGTATGACTCGTCTGTATACTCAATCTCTTGAAATTTCTTCTTGTCTGCGTAGTTACCTGGATTTACCCGCACATTTTCAACGATACGGGCCGCAATTTCGGCTGCGTTGGGGGTAAAGTGTATGTCCGCTACCAGCGGAACGTCAAACCCTCTTGCTCTTAGCTCCTTTTTAATCTCTGCCAAGTTATGGGCTTCTTTCTTGCTAGGAGCGGTAATCCGTACAATCTCACAACCAGACTCTACCATGCGAATACTTTGCTCTACAGTGCCAATGGTATCCATGGTGTCGGTGGTAGTCATCGACTGAATCCGAATAGGATTATTGCCGCCTACGCCAATATGGCCGAATTTTACCTCACGGCTAGGAATACGCTGGTAAGAAAGGTGAGAAAGAGAATATAAATTATGGGACTTCATGAGAGACTAAGTGGTTATTGAAGCGAAGTTCTTGAATGACTTACACAAATCCTAAGCTAAAACGCTTCCGCAGTCAAATGGTTTTTACATAGTGTCTCCTCTATGTTTTTGCTTCGCTTCTAACATTGCGTTCTCCGGTGGAAAAACAAGGAAAATGAGGTATATGTAATGAATGAGAGCTTTTAGGCTAGTGATTTAGGAGCAAAAAGGAGAATTTATTACAAATATTACTTTGAGAATCTAAAAAGTATAGTCGCAAAATTTTGATTGAGGGGGTAAAAAACCAATATTGCACTATAGAATTACAAAAGTGTTACCCTAAAAACTGAAACTAGCTATCAGAAAATCGAAATTGCGCACCTCAAAATTGAAATCTGCTAGTAATTCTTAAAAACCGGTCACTTTTTTCAATTCCTTCCTTGCACTTGATTGTAATTTTCAGCGTTCTCGCTGGCCTGTTATTTAAAACAGAATTAATCATTGTAGCCAATAATAGGAGTTATGGACCTTTATAAAATCATTAGCCAGCTCACCGAAGTAGAATTTGACGAAATTCATAGCAACTTTATCGCCAATAAAGCCGATAAAAGCGCTTCTTTTTTACGGATCATCCGTGAAAACCCCATCACCCCAGACAAAGACTTTTTAGAAGAGCAGGATATTACCGCTTCTGCTTTTTACGTATTGAAGTCCCGTCTAAACCAAAAAATCGAGACCTATCTCCTCAATCGTTTAGGAGATAAAAACCTGCACGTAATGCGCAAGGTGTTAAATGTCAATGACTTGGTATTTAACAACCCACGAGAAATCTCAGTAGCAGTACGTAAATTGGAAAAAGAACTCTTGAAGTTCGACTTTCCCTTTGGTTTGATGATCGTCTACAAAGAGCTGCAAAACTTGCACGCATTTGACGATAATCACACCTACTACCAAAGCCGATACAATCAGCAGGTAGCTTATACAGTAGCTATGGATAAAGCTGTTGACCTTGTGGTCCAGTTTTTCCGTTCATTTGATAGCTACTTCCTCAATCGCAAAGACAAGGATCACGCAGATATGATCCGCATCATGGAGACAATTGATAACCTCAATAATCTCTATGAATCACACCGTCTATACATCTTTAAGTGTATCATCCATATCTACGCCAAACTCTTCATCGAAATTCCCGGCACCATTCGCTGCGAAATCGAAGAGATTGACCAGATGTTTGAGAAGTCAATTGAGATTTTGAGTGAGTACAAAGAAGATTCCTTCTATCTCAACATCAATATCCTCTTTAACTTCTTGCGTTTCGTTTATTACGAAAACAACAATATCCGTGATAAGGCGAAGATCTACTTCGAAATTCTCGACTACAAGATCGAAGAGTTGATGACTCGCTATCATTTTAATGCCAACACCTCTTTATTCCTTAATTACAAACTGCGTTATCATCTCCGTACCAATACGGTAGAGCAGATGATTAAGGATGTAGAAGGCTATATAGAAGGAATCGAAGTGGAGCCATACCGTATTTCTTTCTACGTGAGCTTCCATATGTTCCAAGCGCACGCGCACTTCGCAAATCGCAACTACAAAAAGTCTGCTCGTATTCTTTACAACATGCGTAATGATGTAAACTTACGTAAGCATGGCCACATGGATCTTGAGGCTAAATTCTTCCTCGCACTCTCCTATGTAATGATGGAAGATTTTGATCTCGCGAACCAATTGAT
>CAZHOC010000601.1:0-4421 GCA_964534295.1 uncultured Bacteroidia bacterium
CGATCAAACAGGCCTGCGAAAAAGCCAATGTGCAAATCGTTACCGGCGATACGAAAGTGGTAGAGCGAGGCAAAGGGGACAAGATTTTCATCAATACTTCTGGTATAGGCGATATCCATCCCAACGCACAAATTGATGTCAATCGCATCGAAATAGGCGATAAAATCATCGTCAGCGGCCCCATCGCCACCCATGGGATTGCCATCATGTCGGTGAGAGAGGGACTCAGTTTTGGGACTACGCTGGAAAGCGATACCCAGCCGCTCAATCTGGCAGTCGAGCCATTATTAGAAACGTTCGGCGAAGCCGTAAAACTACTCCGAGACCCAACTCGAGGCGGTGTAGCAGCCAGTCTAAACGAAATCGCCCGCGACCGCCATATCGGGATCGAACTCAAAGATCATAAACTCCCAATGCTCGAGGAAGTCAAAGGAGGTTGCGAACTATTGGGACTGGATCCCCTCTATGTGGCCAATGAGGGGATATTTATTGCGGTGGTAAAAGGCGAGCAAGCAGAGCCATTCTTGCAACAGCTACAAGCTATGCCCGGCTTTGAACAGGCCAATATCGTAGGCGAAGTAGTAGAGGAGCATCCCCAGCAAGTGATCTTGCATAGCGGGATAGGCGGCAAAAGAGTCGTGCACATGCTAGTCGGCGAGCAATTGCCCCGTATTTGTTAGGCATTTAAAGATTAATCCATTGCAGCAATCAAGAGCGATCAATACAGCCCTGGTCTCAAAGATTCAGGTTTTTCAAGGCGAGAAGGACAATCCTTTTTTGGCGCCAAGAGGGGTTTCCCTGGTGGGTGGTAAACTCATGGTTTCGGACACCGGTCAAAATCGGGTCTTTATTTGGAATGAGGTTCCCAAAGATGAGTTTCAGGCACCCGATATTACTCTAGGTCAGGAAGCCGCTTCTGGTACAGGGCGAAATGCGGGAGGCAAGGTTTCGGCTTCGACCTTGATGTATCCTTCGGGTCTTTGGTCCGACGGACAACGCTTAATCGTAGCGGACGCTTGGAACCATCGCGTTTTGATTTGGAATAGCTTCCCAACTAGGGACGGGCAGCCAGCAGATGTGGTCCTCGGTCAGCCAGATTTTAGCGGCAATGAACCCAATGTCGAAGGCATCTCTCATCCCCCCAGCGCTAGAACGCTTAACTGGCCCTACGGGGTCTTTTCTGATGGCAAGTCGCTCTGGATAGCAGATACAGGCAATCGTAGGGTCCTTTTCTTTGAAAGCATCCCCACCGAATCCTACCAAGCTGCCGATGGTCTGATCGGGAAAAAAGCGTTCCATGAAAGGGACTATGAAAACCAAGATCCTATCTGGCCTTACTCGGTCAAAATCTCGCCTCAAGGCCAAATGGCCATAACTGACACCCAATACTACCGAGTGCTATTGTGGCATGATTGGCGCGATGGCATGAAAAAGCCTGCCGATGTGATCATTGGGCAAGCAAGTTTTGAAGGTAATGGCCAAAATCAATATGGCTGGTTTCCTGAAGCCAACACCATGAATTGGTGCTACGATAGCTGCTTTTATAAAGAAGGGCTTTGGGTAGCAGATACAGGTAATAGTCGAATTTTATGGCATCCGACATTGCCAACCCAACATAATAGTCCCGCGGCTGACTTGCTTGGTCAGGAAAATTTCCAGACTGGTAGCGAAAATAAAAACAGCATTTGGAGTACCGAAGGGAGCTATTATTGGCCCTTTTCCCTTTGCATAGAAGAGGGCGTTTTAGCCGTAGCGGACACAGGCAATCACCGCATCATCCTAAACCAATTAAGTATTTAGTCATGGGAGAAAGTTTACCTTTATTGCTCGCGGCAGTGGTGGGATTTGGCCATGCTTTTGAGGCAGATCATCTACTCGCGGTGAGCACCTTAGTTTCGAAGTCCAACTCTAATCGTCAAGTAGTCTTTAATGGCTTTTATTGGGGCTTAGGACATACGTCCACTATCTTCTTTATCGGTCTGTTGTTGATCCTTTTTCAGATCAACGAGCTCAAACTCTACTTCGAATACTTTGAGATCTTCGTCGGTATCATGCTGATCATCTTGGGAATCATCAGATTGGTGCAGAATTACCGTTCGCCGAGTCAGGCGCACACCCACGACCACAGCTCAGACCGCGAAGCATATGGCATCGGATTGGTACACGGATTAGCCGGCAGCGGTGGTCTAGTGCTACTCGTAATGGCAGATTTGCCTACAAAAGGAGAGGCTTTGGCTTATCTCGCTCTCTTTGGCATTGGCTCAGCCGTCGGCATGTCTGTTGCAGCATCTATCCTGAGATTACCTATCCTCAACGGTAATGGACATCAAAATCGGAAGCAAATCTTTACCTGGCTATCCTCTCTGCTTTGCATCGGCTATGGCATCTTCATTTTGACGCGATTCATCTAATCACCATGGACTCTTCTAGCTTTGATCCGAAAGCCTTTTTACTCTTTGGCCTCAAGCATTATGGCTTAGATGTCATAGCTGAAAAGGGCAAGCATATTCAGCTCAAGCATGAATATGAGGTCGAAATTGAAGGCCCAAACTTATATAAACTGATTCATCAAGGCATGGTAGTGGCGCCTTTTGGTGGGGTCGAGGAGCTTTGTGAATTTGTGGTGCAGGACATTCAACTCAACTATGGATAAAAAGGAACTCCATATCATTGCGCTATCCAAAAGCGAATCCAGTAAGGACAATTACGTCCTTGTCTTGGAGGAGCGTAAAGGTTTCCGCAGGGTACCGATCATCATTGGGCCTTTTGAGGCTCAGGCAGTAGCGATTGGGTTGGAAAAAATGAAAACCAATCGGCCGCTAACTCATGACCTTTTGTTGACGAGTATCGAACAGGAGGGACAAATCTTGCAGGAAGTAATTATTTCAGATTATACTGATGAAATTTTCCATGCTCAACTAATCGTTCGCAAAGCGGACCGTAGCACCTATAGCATAGATGCGCGCAGTTCAGATGCCATTGCCTTGGCGATTCGTAAACCTTGCCCTATTTATACATCAGAAAAGATCTTGCAGGAGGCAGGCCTAGTCTTGGATAATCCGGGAGAATCTTTTGGCGAGAAAAGGCGCAGTTTGCAAAACTATTCGGAAGAAGAATTAGAAGCTTTGCTGCAAAAGGTGATCAAAAAAGAAGATTACGAAAGCGCCAAAAGAATACGTGATATCCTGAATCAAAAGAAAGCCAATAAATAAGTCCTATCTTTGCTTAGGGCCTCAATCTGAGCAAAGAATTGAAGAACAAAGAGAAAATAATCGTTTCAGCGACCCGCTTGTTTAATGAAAATGGCTTCGTAAACGTCCGTTTGCAGCATATCTCTGATGATACCATTATCAGTGTGGGCAATATTGCCTATCATTTTCGGAACAAGGAAGCTATTGTCAATGAAATTTTTGTTTCTCTTGAAAAAGAATTGCGGGCGGCTTTGATTGAATATCGAAACACCCCTATCTTTGAAAACGTTGAGCGGGTCTTTAGCAGTGTACAAGCAGTTCAGGAACAGTATAGTTTCTTTTTTACGGATATCGTAGAAATCAAACGCTCACATCCTGATTTGTTTGAAAAACTACAAGCGCTCTTTCAATGGCAAGTCTTCATGTTTCAGGAGATCTTGCGCTTCAATCACTCGAGAGGAGCTTTGATTTCTCTTTCAGAGAACGCTACTTCCTTTCTCGCCCTACACATTATCCAAACGCTCAATGCCTGGCCAGCTCTGGTTTTGGGCTTGGATCAAAAAGACGATACGCCTAAACACTCTCTTTCTGAATATCTATGGCAGATTTTACATGCCTATATGACAGAAAGTGGTAAAGAGGAATATCAGGTCATGCGTGATCAAATGATCAAATACTAAAAGATGAAAGCAGCAATCGATAAGGCAGCTTACAAACTCCTGCTCAAATTCAAATTGAGTTGTAGCAAAGCAGATCATAAAGGGACGGAAGATGATCTCAAATTTTTGCACAATGATCTCTGGTTGCAGGATACCGCCGTTGTCGAACGCGTGGTCAAACTGAATGGTGCCTGGCAAGTTTTCTTAGTATTTGTACACTTCAAGAATCCATTGCTGTTTATTAAACGTTATATCAAAACTCAGATTTCGAGTTCAAAAGCTACGCTTGAGGCTACTTATATGCGTCGCCTTGCCGCAAAAGATCAACGTGGCACACTCGAAATCGATTGTCAAGCTCTAAATATCTGCCAGAACTAAATTGAATGGCTAAGACAAAGGAAAAAATATTAGAACGCTCTCTTTTACTCTTCAATCAAAATGGTCTCAAGCAAACCACGCTGCAGACCATTGCTGACGCTATTCAAATTAGCGTTGGCAACCTTGCTTATCATTACAAAAACAAGAATGAGATCGTGGCGGTTCACGCCCTTGATCTCGAAGAGCAGCTGCA
>CAZHOC010000602.1:0-4415 GCA_964534295.1 uncultured Bacteroidia bacterium
GGAAGAAACCTTTTATGGAGACCTAGAACTCCGCTATGGCCAATTCCTCAACAATGCCGTGACCTACTGGATCAAGGTCGAGGATCCCGCAATCTTAAATAGCCTTATGCTAGAACTGTGCAACACCGGCCCCAACACCAGAACCAAACCCAAGGAGTCCGTCAAGATGGATTTTGAAAAAAATTAAGCGCAGTAAGGCTACTTGGAGTTTCGTTTGGAGGTTTACTCCCGAAAGCTTTCGGGACGCGGAACGCTTGTCTCTACGGTGCGGCATGCATGCGCGCACCTACCGTCCGTTGGACGATTCATTTCGACAGAGCCCTTGTCATGCTGAGCGAAGTCGAAGCACCTTTATGTAATCCTCCTCCGCTACGCGTAACGCTCATCCCAAAGATCCCGGCTCGCGTGCCTTGGCCGGGATGTCTTTCGGAGAGAATTACCATAAACCATCTCAATCATCCCGGAAATGCGAAGAATGAGCATTATCCGGGATCTTAAAGTCTCCTCCGCTGCGCGGAATGATCAGCCCTAAAGATCCCGGCTCGCGTGCCTTGGCCGGGATGTCTTTCGGAGGGAATTACCATAAACCATCTCAGTCATCCCGCAAATGCGAAGGATGAGCATTATCCGGGATCTTGGAGTCTTCCCTGCTGCGCGGAACGATCCCATCATTAGCTAGAAAGACAATAATTCTGCCGCCAAAGCCCAATCCGAGCAGTTTTATTCTTACCACAAATGCTTTTTCCCTGCTTATTCTTTGCCCGCTGAGGTTTGGTAACGGTTTTACACTTCTAAGTATCAATTTCCGCTCAGAAATTTTTCTATATTGTTCTGGCTTACATTTTTGTCCAAGTCGAAAGATTAGCGAGACCTATTTACTACTATGAGCAGAAAAATGAGAATGGGCATGGTCGGCGGCGGTCGAGGTGCCTTTATTGGAGCCGTGCACAGGATTGCGGCCGCGATGGATGGCGAGATTGAACTCGTTTGCGGTGCCTTTAGCAGCAATCCCGAAAAGTCTATTGCTTCCGGACGCGATCTCTACCTACCAGAAGATCGTTGCTATGGCACTTATCAAGAAATGATAGAAAAGGAAAAGGCATTACCCGAAGGGGAACGCATGGACTTTATTTCTATCGTTACGCCCAACCATATGCACGTGCCGCCAGCCATCATGGCCTTGGAAAACGGATTTCACGTCATCTGCGATAAGCCCTTGGCATACAGCCTCGAGGAGGCAAAAAAACTCAAAGAAGTAGTCGACCGTACCGGCTTGACTTTTGCCCTGACCCACAACTACACGGGTTATCCGATGGTCAAGCATGCCCGCGATATGGTCAAAAACGGAGATCTCGGTAAGATCCGCAAAGTAGTAGTCGAATATCCGCAAGGCTGGCTTTCGACTTTTGCCGAAGCTACTGGCAATAAGCAAGCCGACTGGCGGACTGATCCCAAGCGTTCTGGCGCAGCCGGCTCAATGGGAGATATTGGTACGCATGCCGAAAACTTAGCCGAATATATCACCGGTCTTAAGATCACCGAACTCTGCGCGGATCTTAGCATCTTCGTCGAAGGACGTAAGCTCGATGATGATGGCAATGTGCTCCTCCACTTTGACAATGGCGCCAAAGGCATCCTCCACTGTAGCCAGATTTCTAATGGTGAGGAAAACGATCTAAACATCCGCATCTACGGAGAAAAAGGCGGCCTAAGATGGCACCAAATGGAGCCTAATACGCTTGAGGTGATGGATCAGGAGTCAAAACGCATTTTGCGAACGGGTAAAGGTGCCTTGAGTGAAGCCGCTATGGCCAATACCCGCGTTCCCGCAGGGCATCCCGAAGGTTATCTCGAAGCCTTTGCCAATATCTACCGCAATTTCGCGCGCACCCTCCGCAAAAAGATGATGGGAGAAACTCCTTCTGAGCTTGATCTCGACTTTCCAGATATCAATGATGGAGTACGAGGCATGGCTTTTATTGAGTCCGTTGTAGCCTCCGGCAAGACTGACACCAAATGGTTTCGCTTTATTGACTAATTCTCAAAACGCAAATAATAAATCTTCTTGATGAAAACGATTAAAGGACCCGCTATTTTCTTGGCGCAGTTTATGGGAGACGAAGCTCCCTTCAATAGTTTTGAAAGTATCTGCAAATGGGCCGCTGACCTAGGCTATATCGGAGTGCAAATCCCGACTTGGGACGATCGCTGTATCGATCTCGAAAAAGCGGCTACCAGCATGACCTATGTAGACGAAATGAAAGGCATTGCTGCCGATGCTGGGGTTCAAATCACTGAGCTTTCCACTCACCTTCAAGGTCAGTTGATCGCTGTTCACCCTGCTTATGATGTGATGTTTGACGGTTTTGCCCCCAAAGAAGTGCATGGCAATCCAAAAGCGCGTACCGAGTGGGCTACTCAACAATTGAAATGGGCTGCGCAAGCGAGCAAAAATTTTGGCTTGAGTGCGCACGTAACCTTTTCGGGCGCTTTGCTATGGCCTTATATGTATCCTTGGCCGCAGCGTCCTCAAGGTCTGACTGAAATGGGTTTTGAAGAATTGGCCAAGCGTTGGATGCCATTGGTACATGCGTTCGACGAAGTCGGCGTTGACCTCTGCTACGAAATCCACCCAGGGGAAGACTTGCATGATGGTATTACTTTCGAGCGTTTTCTCGAAGCTTGTGGCAATCACCCACGTGTCAATATGCTCTACGATCCGAGCCACTACCTCTTGCAGCAAATGGACTATCTGCAGCATATCGATATCTATCATGAGCGCATCAAGATGTTTCACGTCAAGGACGCGGAATTCAATCCAACGGGCCGCGCAGGTGTCTATGGGGGTTATGCTGGTTGGGTAGATCGTCCTGGTCGTTTCCGCTCCTTGGGCGATGGCCAGATTGATTTTGCCGGAATTTTCTCTAAGTTATCTCAATATGGCTATGATGGTTGGGCCGTACTCGAATGGGAATGCTGCATCAAGTCTTCACAGCAAGGTGCCGAAGAAGGTGCTCCCTTTATCGAAGCTCATATCATCAATGTAACCGATAAAGCTTTTGATGATTTTGCGGATAGTGGCGCTGATGACGAAGCCAATCGCAAGATCTTAGGCTTATAAAAATGATCGATCGTAGCGGCGCAAGATTTTGGGTCGCTACCGCAAAAACAATAATTCGCAAAATGCAAATCCGCTTGTTATTCTTGGTTTTTCTGGGCTTATGCATGGGATTCAAAGGTCCTGGTGATGATGAACCCATTGTTCGTCCGCTAGATCCCTTTGTGTTTCGGACCACTTTGGACGATCGCCCACGCATGATTTCATTGGCCTTGCACCCAAAACTATGGGTAGCTTATGACGCAGCCACTTGTAATCTCTACAAAGCTTGGAACGGCAAGATCAATTTTGACGGCACTGTCTTTAACAATATCCCCGGGCCGCAGCCGACCTCTGAGGGTTATACTTTTGTCAGCTACGCTGAACGCGAAACCCGTTGGCGAGTAATCGTGGATGGCAAAAGCATTGTACCTAAAACGCATTTTCTGGGCTACACCATTTTAGACAAAAAGGTAAGCTTCAAATTTGAGCTAGAGTTGCCCGACGGGCATCGCATCAAAATGACAGAATACCCAGAGTATGACGAAAAGAAAAATGGGGCGATGACCGGATTGGTGCGCATCATCACTACCGAAAATGTACCCAAAGGGGTCGAGGTAGTACTACCGGTCGTTTATGATGCCATGCTATTTCCCGGCGATATCAAGACGGACGGCAAAATGAATAAAAAGAGCAAAGTAAAACGCCATTTCGATTGGGGTTCAACCTATGACTTTGAAGGAGAGTTGCTACTCAACAGTAACGAACCTACCGAGTTGAGGACTTTCTTCGCCTTGAATCCTGAAGATGTAATGGGAACGAATTAATATTAAAGTTTACGAGGCTTCCTTAGGAAGAAAGGCTGAATTTGGCTATGATTCTAAGGACACACTTTATTTCTACTCACGTTGAAAACTACTAAACTATGACGAACGAAAGACGATTGTTTCTGGGTAGCTGTTTTGCCCTGATAACAACTGCGCTATCCTTCAGTATCAGAGCGGGTATTTTGCCTCAGCTGGGTACTGAGCTAGGATTGAACGCAGAAGAACTTGGCCAAATCAACTCCATGTGGTTTTTTGGTTTCCCGATCTCTATGATCGTAGGGGGATTGATCTATCACTCCGTTGGTGGCAAAATCATCATGCAATTTGCCTTCTTCGCCCACGCGATTGGAATCCTCATGACTATCTATGCTGGTAGCTTTTGGATGCTCATGATTTCTACCTTTTTGGTAGGACTTGGAAACGGCTGTACAGAGGCCGCTTGTAACCCGATGATTGCCGATGCTTATGAAGGCAATAAGATGAATACTATG
>CAZHOC010000603.1:0-4403 GCA_964534295.1 uncultured Bacteroidia bacterium
CCTTCTTGCAAGCCAGCGGCTTCGGCAGCGCTATTGTCAACGATGCCGTCGATGTATACACCGTAGACATCAGGGAGACCTAATTCGTCGGCTAAGTCTTCGTCTACGTCTTCAGAATAAACGCCTAGAAATGCTCTGCTACCGGCATCATCATCAGCCTCCCAAGAATTGTTTTCGTCCCGATCCCAATCCCAGTTATTATCGTCGTCATTATCATCGTCGTAATCGTAGTCATAATCATAGTCTGAGTCATGGTCCTCATGGTTAGAGCCATTGTTGTAACCATAGCTATAGCTGTAAGAACCACCGCCTTCGTTGAAGTAGAGGACAGATTTGATGATACGATCGCCTCTTTTGTAAACGATAGCTACCGGCTCATCGACTGAAAAATACTTCTTGGCATTGACGACATCGTGCTCGCTATTAGTTTCAAATTCACCCAAGCGAAGGATGATATCACCATTGCGCATACCTGCTCTTTGGGCCGCACCGCCTTCGGTAACTTTGGAAACACGAATACCCTCTTTACAGCCAGAGTTATTATCTAAATAAACCCCGATTAATACTTTACCGCCTTGACTTCGAGGACGAGCCGCACCGTCTTGGGTTACTACTACTGTACGAGAAGGACCTTGATTGCTGCGGATTACGATTCGCTCTTCTAGCGCATCGCCCGACATTTCAAGTTGTTCAAGTACTCGATCTAGGTCTACTTCACCATCTGCGACAAAAGAAGTGTCGATAGTGATAGTGCCTCGGTCAGTTTCTTGAGTGATACTTACCGTAACGCGTTTTTGCCCAAATACACTCAAGGTGGCTAGGCACAACAGCAGTAGAAAGCCAAATTTTGCTGAATTCATATACCTCTTAATTATTGATTCTGGTTACTAATATAATGTAAAAAAGTCCCTAATGTTGTGTCTATCAGTTGATTAAGGGGGATTTTGATGGGCAAATACGGCCTGATTTATGTTGTTCGGAGGGAGCAAATCACCATTTGTCTAAAAAAATCTGCTTTCTGTCGTAATTGCGAAAAAGTTTCTTCTTGGCAACTTTTGCAGGTTCAAATTGGCAGAATTATACAAACAAAAGACCGTCTGTCAATGACAAACGGCCCTCTTTATAACGAAAAAATCTGCGCTTATTCGTTTTATTCACCGGCCGCTTCGACCAGTTCTAGAATTTTATCGTAAAGTTCTTCTTCATCCCCTGGGGCATAAGAAGTATGTTGGTAAACGATCTTGCCATCACCATCCACTAAAAAGGTATGAGGAATGTTCACCACATTCATGGCGCGTTTGAAATCACTATTCTTGTCCAAAAAGACTTCGTAGTCCCAACCAAAAGCATTGACAAGCATCGTCAATTGAAATCGCAATCACTTTTACTCCAGTCTCGTCTTGCCAATCAGGATACATATCGTGAATGGTTTTCAACTCTTTGATACAAGGCTTGCACCATGTCGCCCAGAAGCTAATTACCATAGGCTTACCATCATTGGCAAAGTCTGCGGTATTCACTTTTTGGCCCTCTAGGTTTTCCACCTCACTGGCAGGAAGGGTTTTGTTGTCTTGGGCCAGAAGGTTGACATTAAACATCAACAGACCAGCTAGGATTCCTAATAATAATTTATTCATGTGTCTCTTTTGTATAAGTTAAGAAGCATTTATGCTGCAATAGTAACGGAAAGATTCAACATTTCTTTCAAAACTATACAAACAGCAGGCCATTTTTCCTACTTGTACTGACAAATTTGCCAATCAAGTGACTCGGCACTATATTTGTTCTCTTAGTTGTGCAGCCTTAAAAGACTGCTTTACTATAGACATTTGAACCATGAAAAAACGTTTTACTATTTTTCTAATCGCCTTGTTAAGCTTCAGTTTCTCGCCACTTATGGCCGGGAATGGCGGCAATGGTGATTCTTGGTTCATTGGTGTCGATGGTCAAGGTCAAACAGGAGTGTTAGAAGCTCCTTATCCCAATCCTGCCTCTCAGCAAGCATTTGTCAAATATGAGCTTCCCAATGCTCAGTTTAGTGGCGAATTGCATGTTTATAGCCTTATTGGACAGCAAGTCAAGGTGGTAAGCCTTGATCAGTCTTTTGGCGAAGTTGAAATTCCTACTCGGGAACTTAAATCAGGGATTTATTTTGTCTATCTCGTGGTAGATGGGAAAAAGATCACCTCCCGCAAGATGATTGTTACCCACTAGTCCATTTATGGAGCAAGCCCCTGTTTATTCTGTAGGAGAACTCACTGTTTACATTAAAAATCGTTTAGAACGCGACCCCAACTTGCAATCTGTGCAAGTACAGGGAGAAGTTTCTAATCTCACCTACCATAGTTCCGGACACGTTTATTTTAGTCTCAAGGACAATTCTGCTCAGATTAGTTGTGTCATGTTTCGCATGTACGCCCAGAAAGCGGTACGCATGTCGGTCGGAGACAAAATGATCGTTACTGGCAATATGTCAGTTTACCCCCCACGTGGAAACTATCAATTGATGGTGCAGGCGGTAAGGAAGGCTGGATTAGGTGATTTACACCAACGATTTTTAAAGCTAAAGGCCAAGCTTGAAGCCGAGGGTTTATTTGATCCAGCTCGCAAACGCGAAATCCCGACCCTACCAAATAAGATTGTCCTAATTACTTCTCCTACGGGAGCGGCAATTAGAGATATGCTACAAACTATTAAGCGTCGCTATAATCGCGGTACGGTACTATTGATCCCGGCCGTTGTGCAAGGAGAGCATGGCGTAAAAAGCATAGTAGAAGCGTTCCGCGCAGCGGCAAAAACCAAAGCAGACCTCATCATACTCGCGCGTGGGGGAGGTTCGATTGAAGACCTTTGGAACTTTAATGAGGAGGCGGTAGCACGTGCTATTGCTGATTGTACGATCCCTGTGATCAGTGGGGTAGGGCATGAAACAGACTTTACCATAGCGGACTTTGTCGCGGATTTGAGGGCTTCTACTCCTACGACTGCCGCCGAACACGCTGTCCCGGACCTTGCTAGTATACTCTTTACCTTAGATGATTATGAGGCCCAATTAAAGCGTAATTTGCAGTATTTCATTGATTTTAAGCGGCAAGTACTAGATGATTATAGCAATCGCTTAGAGCAAGCCACCTTACAATTTCTACAGCGAAAGCGTCATGAAGTAGAACTCTTGGCTACGCAGCTAAAAGCCCTGGATATCCGCAAGCTGTTAGAACAAGGATTTTCCCTCACCTTGGTGGATGGGGAAGTGCGTTCCTCGGCAGAGGGAATAAAAGCAGGGATGTCAATAGAAACGATTTTTAAGGATGGGCGCCTGGAATCAGAGGTGAAAAAGATCCAAGCAAAGCCCCAAACCGATAAATAAAAGACCATGTCTCAGGAAAAATTTTCATTAGAAGATAAGCTTACTGAAATCCGTAAACTGATCGACCAAATGCAAAAGGGGGTTTCAGATTTTGATCAGCAAGTGGCTCTGTATCAGGCAGGTTCATCCATGATTAAGGAATGTCGAGAGTTTTTGGATGCCTCTGAATTGCAGATCAAGCAACTGATTGATGGGGAGGAAAAAAATGTGGGAGAATAAAAAGTTGCAACCTTATTTTGCCAGCCCCCGTAAGAGCAAAAGAATCAAAATTAGAAACGTGAAATTGAACGCTAAAACATATTATTCCTCATCCTACTGTTATCAGACAGAATGGGAGAGGAATGTGTTTTTAGGCGGATAGCATTTAGCTAATCAATTAAAAATAGATAGCAGCCTCTCGAATGTCGGGAGGCTGTTTTTTTATGCAAAGGAGTGTGTAGCCAAATTGGCAAGGCGGGGGACTGCAAATCCCTGATTGCGGGTTCGAGTCCCGCCATACTCTCTAGGGAGGAGTTCTCCGAAAGATCGCAGGGTATCGGACACGGTCTTGAAAACCGTTCGCTCTTATGAGGTGTGGGTTCGAATCCTACCTCCTCCGCCACTGAGAATGCGCCAAAGTTGGAGGGTTGGGCCAGACTGTAAATCTGGTGTCTTTGTACCGAGTAGGTTCGAATCCTACCATTCTCACTTAGTAATAAGTAGAAAGTATTGATTATTAAGTATTTAGTAGGAAGCCTTTAGCTTTTTGCGATCGATTTTGCCGGTATCGTTTTTGGGTAATTCGCTGAGGAAGTGAAACTGGGTGGGGATTTTAAACTTGGCAAGATGTTTTTTGCAATAGCATATGAGTTCGTCTTGCTTGAGCTTTTCATCCGAGGGGATGATAAATGCCTTGCCCGTCTCCCCCCATTTGGGATGTGGGACGCCAAGCACCACGGCTTCTGCTACGGAAGGATGACTATTTAGAACCTTTTCTACTTCTGCTGGATAAACGTTTTCCCCTCCAGAGATGTACATATTTTTGATACGGTCTACG
>CAZHOC010000604.1:0-4402 GCA_964534295.1 uncultured Bacteroidia bacterium
CATATCAAAGACGCAGCTGCAGTGATGGGCCGTTATTGTGATATTATCGGTATTAGAGCTTTTGCCGGCCTCGCCGCACGCTCATCAGATTATGCAGAGCAGGTATTAGGCGCCTTTCAGCAGTACGCTGGTGTACCCATAATCAGCTTAGAGTCTGCGACTCGCCATCCGTTGCAATCTTTTGCTGACCTGATCACGATCAAGACATACCAAGAAGTCGAAAGACCTAAGGTTGTCCTGAGTTGGGCGCCACACCCAAAGGCATTGCCTCAAGCGGTCGCTAACTCCTTTATCGAGTGGATGCAGCCCGCAGAGGTAGATTTGGTGATCACCCATCCAGAGGGTTATGATCTCTCTCCTGACTTCGTCAAAGATACGCCCGTCGTCTATGACCAGAAAAAAGCGTTCCGCGACGCGGACTTTGTCTACGTCAAAAACTGGTCGTCTTACAATAGCTACGGTAAGATTCTCTCCCAAGACATGAACTGGACCGTAGGAGAGAGTCAAATGGCCTTGACCAATAATGCTTACTTCATGCATTGTCTGCCTGTACGACGCAATGTGGTGGTTGCAGATGCGGTGATCGACAGTGATCGTTCGCTCGTAATAGAACAAGCCGCCAACCGCGTAGTGTCCGTACAAACGGTACTCGCCGAGATCTTGAAATCCTTATAAGCAAGCATCATGATCTATGTTGTCAAGACTGGAGGCAAGGTGCTTAGTAGCCCTGAAGCCTCCGAACGCTTCCTGCATAACTTTCAGTTGCTGAGCGAGCCCAAGATTCTTGTGCATGGGGGCGGAAACCGCGCTACGCAGATTGCGAAGCAATTGGGGATCGAAACCAAAATGGTTGAAGGTAGACGGATCACTACTTCAGAAATGATCGAGGTGGTGACGATGGTCTATAGCAGGATCAACAAAAAGTTGGTAGCAAGCTTGCAGCAATTAGGCGTTGACGCGATCGGTTTGACCGGAGCAGATCTCAATTTGATCGAGGCCATCAAACGCCCCGTCAAAGAAATTGATTATGGTTGGGTAGGAGATATCGTAGGCGTAAATAGTGCCAGGCTACAGACTTTGCTCGCCGCGAAAATGACTCCAGTGATGGCGCCTCTCACACATGACAAAGCTGGACATTTGCTCAATACCAATGCAGATACCATCGCTAGTAGCGTGGCTAGCGCTTTATCTGAGCAAGCGACTAGTTTAGTGCTATGCTTTGAGAAGATTGGGGTAATGCTAGATCCCAATGACGATAGCACTGTCATCCCAGAGATCGATGAGCTGGATTTCGATGCTTATCGCGCCGAAGGAATTATTGCCGATGGTATGATCCCTAAGCTGCACAATGCCTTTGAAGCCCTACGCGCTGGGGTTGAAAAAGTCTTTATTTGCAATCCGCAAAATCTCGCTAAAGTAGGGACTAATGACTTTATCGGCACAAAAGTGGCCCTGAGTTCGGCGAAGACGATTGCCTAAGGATCAAGCAAACTTACGTCTGGCGTCATAAAGCAGCCCAGCCGAGACACTGCCCATTTTGTTTTCGGCGCTGAGTTCCGCTTGCGGGAAAAGATCCAAAAAAGTCTGCTGTATAATAGGCACGGCACTGGCACCTCCAGTCATGATCACGAGTTCGATGGCGCTAGCGTCTAATTGCGCTTCGTTCAAAGCTTCATTGATGGTCTGGACCAATAGTTTGATCTTGTCCTCTAGCGATAGATTGAAGTGCTCGTGATTAACCGCGATTTGTAAATCTTCCTCGATGAAACTAGGAGAAATATAAGCGATCTCCTGATCAGATAGTTCGATTTTTGCCTCTTCGGTAAGCTTGAGTAAGTGGTGGGCTTTGCGATCTTCGATAAGCTTCAAAAAGCGCTTGAGCATTTGTGGCTCCTTGGCTTCAGGCAAAACCTTTTTCATCGCAAAAAAGGTTTTGGGCAAGTAAAGCTCCAATGCGATCCGATTCCAATCAGAAGCGACCACATAAGGCCAATTTGGGACCCGCAACGACTTAACTCCGAACTCACTTTCGTAGCCAAAAGCGGGCATTACCTGTCGTAGGGCCAACATGCTATCAAAATCAGTACCGCCAATCGCAATCCCCGAATTTGCCAAAATATCGCTACGACGGTCAGTTTCATCTTTGCGATCTGGGCCTAGTCTAACGATAGAGAAGTCGGAAGTACCCCCGCCAATATCAGCCACAATGGCCAGCTTTTCCCCCCGCAGTGGCTGCTCGTGATTGAAAGCCGCTGCGATGGGCTCAAACTGAAATTCTACTTCCTTGAAGCCGATGAGATTGGCAACTTTTTCTAGATCTGCCTCACCGGCTTTGTGAGCGGTTTCGAGACTGGAAAATTTGACCGGGCGCCCAAAAACTACCTCTGAGAGTTCCTGATCAAGCTGCTGTTCAGCGGTGTCCTTAAGGTGCTTGATAAAGGAAACAAAAAGACTCCGAAATTTTAGCTTCTTGGTAGAGCTGAGCATCGTTCCTGAAGGGAAATACTTAGTGCCCAACAGCCTTTTGAAACTGCGCAGCAGCCGACCTTCTTGTCCATCCAGATAGGCGTCTAGGGCATGTTGGCCGAAAAGAGGATCATCCCATTGGCCTTTGCGATAAAAGACCGCAGAAGGTTCGCTCGTTTGTTGCTTGCCAAAAGCGATGTAGGCAGGGCCTTGAGATTGGGATGCATTTTCAACGCTGATCAAGGAGTTTGAAGTGCCAAAGTCTAGGCCGCAGTACATAAGCTTTATTGATTGGAGGGCACAAAGATAGGCGTTGACAATTGGTAATTTGCACGGACATGCTGGAAATCTAACATTCAAGCGTTCGGCGAAGCCGGATGCTGCTAGGGAAAAGAGCCAATCATTCGAAATGGATTACGGTGGATTCGGCATGCATGTCGAATCTGCTTTCTTTCAATAGATCGGTAAGCCTTGAGATTTCCTACTTAAAATGCGCCAACAAGGCAGGTTTGCGTTGTGCGGATACATCTACTCTATCCCCATTGCTGAGGCTCAAAACGCCACCTTTGCCTTTTTTGTAAGCCACGATATACTCCAAATTGACCAGGTGGGATTTGTGGACCCGCAAAAAAGAAGCATCGGAGAGGGCCTCTTCATAAAACTTCAGCGAGCGACAAATCATCTTCTTACTACCGTCCGCAAAATGAAAATCAGTGAAATTTCCATTGGCTTGACAGCGAACCACCTCACGAAGGGAGGCTACTTCAAAGCCATCAAGTACGGGCAGTACCACCTTGCGATGCTGCTGCTCTAAGCTCTTGAGATTGTCTAGCAAAACGCGGGTGTGCAATCCTGCTTCTTCTTTCTGGATGACCTTGACGACTTTTTCGACGGCTGTGATCAGTTCGTCAATATCAACTGGTTTGAGGAGATAGTAGGCGGCACTACAGTTCAAGGCACGAATCGCATAATGACTGTAGGCAGTAACGAAAATGGTTTCAAAATTGATTTCACCGACCTGCTCGAGTAGGTCAAAAGCGTTCCCGAAGGGCATCTCTATATCCAAAAATACCAGCTGAGGCTGCTGCTGCTTGATCAAAGCTACGCCACTTTGTACTGATTCGGCTTCCCCTACGATTTCGACATCAGGGCAATATTGGTTAAGGTAAGTACGCAAGGTTTCTCGACTGGCCATTTCATCTTCGACGATGACGGCCTTAATGCTAGCTTTGTTCATGCGAGACTATTTTCACTGAGCATAAGCTTGATCTCCACTCGCGTACCGACATCGGCAGCATCTGGATCAAGATCTTCTATGTTGATTTTTAATTGTTGGTTGTAAAGGGTGTTGATGAGGTCCAAGCGGGCAGCCGTGTTTTTGAGGCCAGTAGACTGTTGCTGGTTTTGGTTGTGGGTTTTCAGCTCCGCAGAACGCTTACGCCCAATGCCATTATCGCAAATCTCAATAATCAAGGCTTCCTCCTGCGGGAAGATGGAAACGCTCAGTTTGCCTTTCTCCTTTTTGTAACGAAGGCCGTGCCAGACCGCATTTTCGATATAGGGTTGAACCAGCATCGGCGGAATGAGGATACTGTCTCTGTCTAGCTCAGAAGAGACATTAAACTCATAATCAAAACGATCCTGAAAGCGTAAATGCTCCAAGCCGAGATAGAGTTCTAGAATCTGGATCTCGGTTTGTAGAGGGATAAATTCCTGCTCTGAGTTCTCAAGCACGCCTCGCATCAAGCGTGCAAATTCAGAAAGATATTTATTGGCCGCACGGGGATCGTTTTTGGCGATATAGCTGTTAACGGAGTTGAGGGAGTTGAAGATGAAATGCGGATTCATCTGGGAGCGCAGCGATTTGAGCGCCAATTGTTGGTGGGCCCGCTGTCGCGAACGGTAACTCCTCAGCACGATTAGGCCTGAACCCAAT
>CAZHOC010000605.1:0-455 GCA_964534295.1 uncultured Bacteroidia bacterium
AAGGCAAATAATGGCGCAAAATATTTGGAAACTAGTTTATTTCAACGATTTGGAATTATAAATCATTTATCTAACTTTCCATTAGCCATGTCCCTTTTTAGGGCTCACTTATCGAAACGCCATGTCACTAACCCCTGTGATTTTTTTGTCATTTGCCAATGACAAGGATGAGTATTTGCAAAACCTCCAAGTCGAACAAGATGCCATTTATGGGAGTCTCCAAGCATCTCATGATGCAGGTTTTATAGAGATATATAATCGGGGGCGGGCGACTATTGATGATATTTTTGCTCAGTTCACTCGCTACCGCGATCGAGTCGTCATTTTTCATTATGGTGGTCATGCCAATGGCGCTTCCTTAAGACTGGAAGACTCAGATGTAAACTCTTCTGGTCTTGCTCAACTCCTTGGACAACAACAAAACCTTAAGCTTGTCTTCTTGAACGGCTGTTCCA
>CAZHOC010000605.1:465-4402 GCA_964534295.1 uncultured Bacteroidia bacterium
CGCAGGGGCAGGTAAAATCACTACTTGACCATGGCGTAAAGGCAGTTATCGCTACCTCAGTACCCATCGAGGATAATAAAGCCGTCGCCTTTGCCACCCAGTTTTATAAGTCCATGGCCGATAAGGCTACTATAGAAAAAGCTTTTGAAGAGGCTGTCTCGCGCCTGGTCGCTGAAAACATAGTAGCTTCTGACACTATCAAAATACACCGAAATCTATTTCCGCTAGAGTCTTCGGAGACTAACGAAATGCCATGGGGCTTATATGTAAAGGAGGAAGAGGCCTTGAGTTGGAAGCTTCCCTCCGTAGATAAGAGCGTTTTCTCTGACCCTTGGGTGGGCACCAAGATCGAAAGCCAGGATGTAAATAAGCATATCGTTCTCCCCATCTTCGAGGCCATGGCCAATTACAATGAGGCTTTTGCTGAGCAGCTAAACTTCTATCGGATCTCCCAGAGTTCTGCTATGATTGATATGCTGTTTCGGCAAATGATGGATCTCATCATCAAGCATTTTCCTTGGCCGATAGGCATCAAGCTACGGACCCTTTTCAGTAGTGATGATGCCATGATTCGAAAAAGTCCGAAGCGTCTGCAAGCGCTAGTTAGTACTTATGTGAGGCTATCTCGCTTTTTATGCTACTGCCTTTTTTCTCAACTATGGGATGAGTTAGAACAAGCGGATAACAAACCCGAATTCAAAATTAATCCAGGCTATAAAGCTGATTTTGAGGACTTTTTTAACCTTAGCCCAGACACTCGCAAGAGTTATGATTATCTCCGTATGATGGGCCGTCTTACTCGCATTTTCCAAGAAGTGGGGATCACCCCTTTTATGGAGCAATTCTCGACGATTCATGAAAGTGTAGAAGCCCAAGATGAGTTTTACAAAGCCTACATTTACTTAGAGGATATCCGCAGTCGTATAGCCAAGGGCGAAATTTCTGAACCGGAAGTTGGAGAGATCTGTGATAAAGCTGAGTTTAGCCTTGGTACCCTTTTAAAGAAATGCGCCTTCCTCGTTACCTATCAACTCGTTTCTGTCAAGGACATAGGCGTGTCAAACCAAAGGCGCCAGAAGCCTCGCTTCAAACATCAGATGGGCGTATTGGCGGGGGTTGCCATTGAAGTAATGGAAGGCACTCCTAAAGATTATTTAGAGTTTACAGATAGCCATTCCGTACTGCTTGTCAAAGGAATTGATGAAGTCGGGAGTAACCTCAACCTTACCCCCTTCATTATTGATGAAAACGCTTTTAAAAGCATCAACGTTCCGAAAATCTATATGTATGCTTTCAATCTAGATTCGGATGCATTCTTCTATACCCATGTAGATAATGATGGGGTCAACCCTGTACCTGAGCTCATGACCTCAGCAGACAAATACCCTTACCTCAAAGAACTGTTTACCCTTTTCCGCGCTGAGATTTCAGCAGCGTTGCAATAATATAATCGAGTCTTAATCATCCATTCGACCTAACCTAACTACTACCAATGGAGAAGACCCTAAGCACCAAGGACTCTCTACAAAGCCCATTTAAATTCCTTGACTCCTACGAAAAGGAGGATAAGGACAAATTCTTTGGCCGTGATAAAGTGGTTGACGAATTATATGAACGGATTTTTGAGACCAAGATGATGCTACTATATGGCGCTAGTGGTGTCGGAAAGACCAGTATAATTCGCTGTGGCTTAGCCAATCGATTCAATCCTCCGCAGTGGATGGATTTGTTCGTTCGCAAACGCGAAAACATTAACGATACCCTCTACCAAACTGTCGCGGATAAGATTCGGGAAGCCAAAGCTGATGCCGAAATACCTGAAGATATCTTGGATGCTCTACAGATGCTTTATCTGTACAATTTCATCCCCATTTATCTGATATTCGATCAATTTGAAGAGTTGTTCATCTTCGGTAGTCAGGAGGAGCAACGTACTTTTTTCCACTTCGTGGAACGCATCCTCAAATCAGATCTACCCGTCAAAATTCTGCTTTCCATGCGGGAGGAATACATCGCCTTCCTCTCCGATTTCGAACGCCAAGTCCCTAGTCTTTTTGAGCATCGCATTCGAGTAGAAAAGATGGGACGCACCAATTTGACAGAAGTAATTGAGGGAACGGCGAAAGCATATGGGATTGGTTTATTAGAACCGGAGGAAACTGCCGATGCTATCATCGACAATATCAAGGATAAAAAAGGCGTAGATCTGACCAATCTTCAGGTTTATTTAGATCGCCTTTATCGCAAAGACGTTGAGCGTAATCCCAATGCTCCAATGGTGCAATTTGATCCTCCATTGGTAGCAGCGGTAGGGGAGTTAAAGGATGTCTTAGGTGACTTCTTGGATGAACAGTTAGGAATTGTTGAGGAGGAATTAGGCAAAGAGCAAATCCCCTTGGATGTACTCTTTACTTTGGTTACGGATGATGGGACCAAACGAGAGCAATTACCAGCTGTAATTGAAGAAGCTTTAGGGCGCCGCAAGTCCTATTCAGCCAAAGATATCCAGTATTGTGTCCGTCGCTTCACCGAGATGCGGATTTTTAAGGATTTAGAGGATGGAAAGGTAGAGCTTTCACATGACTCCCTTGCGGCCAAGATCTATGATAAGGTTTCTATTGAAGACAAGACGCTAAGACGAGTCGAGAAATTTATTGCGGATCGCTACCTTTTCTACCAAAACCGCGATGTATTGCTCACCAAGGATGATGTTGATTACATCAATCCCTACCTGAGTAAGGTAGATATTAGTCCTGATCAAAGAGAATTTATCCGCAAAAGTATTGCGGCTTTGACTAAGAGACGGAGAGTCTTTTTGGCTTTGATTACGGCCGTCTTTTTAGCGATCTCGGGCTTAGCGATTTACTCTCTTTTCCAAAGAAACGAAGCTGTTCAACAAGCGGCTATTGCCTTGCAAAACGCAGAAATTGCAGAGCAGAATGCTGAGCAAGCGCGGCTGAATGCTGAAGAAGCAGAAGCGCAACGCAAAATTGCCATTGACAAGCAGCAAGAGGCTGAGCGCCAAACGCTTATTGCGCAAACTGCCCAAAATCTAGCCGAGGAGAGACGACTAGAGGCTTTGAAGACCGCTGCCGCGGAACGCTTAGCCAAAGCCAAAGCTATTGAAGCCACCAATGAAGCGAATGCTGCCCGTGCCGCTGCTGAGGCGGCTAAAGATGCCGAGGCATCCCAAAGAGCCTTGGCAGACTCCGCACGTGCCATCGCCGAGCAAAAAGAAAGAGAAGCCCAACAGCTACTTATCGTTTCAGTAGCTCAATCAATGGCAGCACGATCTCTACAACTAGATGAAGCGCCGCTCAAAGCGAAGGTCGCCCAACAAGCATACAATTTCAATGAGGACGCCCAAGGCAATCCTTATGATCGGACCATTTATGAAGGCCTTTATTATGCAGTAAAAGCCCTTGAAGGAGAACGTTTTAACCAACTAAATGGACACCGCAGTGCAGTACAAGAAATGGCCTTTACCGCCAATCGTAAACAACTCTTTAGTACGAGCAGTGATGGCAATCTATTTAGGTGGGATTGGACCAATGACATTGTTGATGGTACCAAGAGTCCAGTCGAAGTAAACCGGGTGATTAAGAGAAGTTTGGCCATCAGCCCTGATGGCAATCTCATGGTTGCTGGCCGAGATGCTGCTCCCCACCTCCAGATCTACGATCTGAGCTCTCGAGCAGCCCCTACGGCTATAGAAGGTTTTGATGCTTCTGCCCTTGAGGTGGTTTTTCTCCCTGACGGTAGTGGCTTTTTAGCCTTAGGAGCAGATCAAAAAATACAGCGCTATGACCTTGCTAGTCAAAGTCTGAGTTTGGTAGCTGAATATGAAAGCCCACTTAGGACAATTGTGATCAGACCAGATGGTCAGGAAATCGCGGGTATTAGTATGGATGGTAAGCTCCTATTTTGGGATATCGAT
>CAZHOC010000606.1:0-4402 GCA_964534295.1 uncultured Bacteroidia bacterium
CTTCAGGATTCAGAATGAGGAAGCTGCAGTATAAGGTTCCTCCCATGCGTTCGATTAAGCCTATTGCAAGATAGATTTCCAGTTCCTTAGCGATGGAAGCAAGTCGGTCGAAATGAGGATCTCCCACCTTTACCTCCAAGGTGTTATCAAAATAATGCTGCCAGACATGCCTGCCTTCCGGAGTGCGACTGCCTACCACGGTACCAAAACTCAATCCACGAGGATAACAGGGTAAAAATGCTTCTGGAAAAAGCACCAGCTTAGCGCCAGCTTCTTTCGCTTTTTGAGACCAATCTGCTACTTTCTCGATACTGGCCTCGAGATCGAATAGCACAGGCGTGGCTTGAACCACAGCAATTTGATAGGGGGAAATAGAAATAGCCATAAACCAAAGTTACAATTTGTCTTTGCCAATTTTGTGAGCTGGTTTTTATTAGAGAAATGCGATGGATATATTATTTTATATACGAACTCAGATATCTGCATAAACAGCTGACCAAATTTTGAGTTATCAAGCTATATTTGAGAAATTGCATCCATGAGGACTTACTGCTGCGTCTTACTATTCCTATTACCAATCTACGCTAGTGCGCAGCTAGAAATCCGTGTCAATGCATATCCTAAAAATACCCCTCATGATGCGGTATTATTTCTTACTGGAGATTTTAATAATTGGAATCCGGGAGATCAGCGCTATCGATTTACCTTCCAGCCTGATAGTAGCTATGCACTGATTTTTGATAATCCTCCAGATAGCTTTGACTATAAAATCACGCGTGGGAATTGGTCATCAGTAGAAGGACGTCCTAATGGCAGACACCGACCCAATCGAGTTTACGTCAAGGATAAAGCTACCCAGGGACGAATTTACGTTCAGATACAATCCTGGGAGGACCTGAAAGGGGGCCTAATCAATTTTTACACTTTTATTCTATTACTATCTGCCTTTCAGGGCTTATTGTTGGTCTTTGCTATCAATGGTATTCAGGACAATAATAAACTCGCCAATAGAATTCTCTCTAGTCTTATTTTAATGATTTCATTAGCGGTAATCGGGAGGGTTTCTATCTATGACCGAGAAATATTCAAGGTATTACCATGGCTCAAACTCCTGCCGGAGTTGATCTTTTTTCTTTACGGTCCGACCTTCTTTCTCTATATCAGAAGGCTGCTAAAAAAAGGTCCTCCTCCTATAAAAACGCGCTTACTTTACTATTTGCCGGCAGCAGTTCACTTCCTTTCCTTGACTCCCAATCTCTTCCAAGCCAGGCAAGAATTGGTGGATTCGGTCGTGGCTCTAGAAGTAGATCATAGCATCCGCATCTGGGGTAGTCTTGCCTTGATCTACAATATCTGGTTTTGGTATAAGGCTTGGAAAATGCTGAGCGATTTCGAAGAAGACTCTAGCAAGACTCAGTCTATTGCTCCCCCAACTCGTTATCTCAATGCGGTAATGATATTGCAGGCGATCTGCATTGGTTTTTGGCTAACTATCGGTTTGGTTTGGATAGGGGAACTTATGATTGGCACCAATCTGCCTTGGGTTACCAATACCGTTACAGATGTCGTTTGGGGCTTGTTCTCGTTACTGACCTACATTCTGGGATATTTTGCCATGAATCAGCCAGAGATATTTAAGCTCCCAAAGACAGTGGAGAAGTATAAGGACTCTACTTTAACTGATAATGAGATGGCGCGTTATAAAGGACGTTTGATCAAGGCGATGGAAGAGCAAGAGGTATATATGAATCCAGAGCTAACCCTAAGTCAACTGTCAGAAATCGTCCAGACCAATACGCACACCCTATCTCGCGTCATCAATGAAGGTTATAACAAAAGCTTTTATGATTTTATCAATGAGTATCGAGTAAAAGCTTTTGCAGCGCTGGCCTTAGATGATGCCAATAATAAAGAGACCTTCCTCGCCTTGGCGCTGCGTGTGGGCTTCAACTCTAAGACTACTTTCAACCGGGCCTTTAAAAAGGTAACCGGAACCACCCCCCGTGCCTATCTCAAAGAAGAGAAGGAAAAAGGAGCCGTTCCGGTTGGACCTTAGTGCTTAAGGCTATTCGCCAAACATAATCGTGGCGCATTCCTCAAACATATCAACTCTTGGTTCATAGTCGTAGGAAGCAGTGTTGACGACCTGAATAAACATGAAGTCCTCCTGCGGATAATAGTAGGCCATGCTCAAGAAGCCATCCACAGCTCCAGTATGACCGTAGGCTGAGGTTCCATGATGCTCAAAGTGCTCTATGCCATAGCCATTTTTTAGTTGCCCAAATACCTCTGTATCCTGCCAAAATTCAGGAAGCTCAAATAACTCTAGTAGCTGTTGTTTGCTATCCTCTTGCAGTAAATTCCCCTTAACCAAGCCCGAAAAGAAACGATAGAGATCATAATTATCGATCACAATGCCCCCATCCGGCGTACGAGCTTCATCGGCATAGAGAAATTCACTTTCGACCACATTGCCGTTGCCATATAGGTCTGCATAGCCTTTAGCCATATCAGTTGGAAAGGGGTTTTCTACGCTGTAGAACGCTCTGTCAAGGCCCAAGGGCTCAAAGATTAGACTTTGATATAGTGCTTCAAGTTTTTGATCGCTTACGATCTCTGCAATCATCCCCAATACGATGAAGTTATTATTGGAGTAGCTGTAGCTTGTCCCTGCGGGGAACTCAGCCTTGCGCCCATAGGCATAACTCAATAAGTCCTCGTAGCTGTGTGCGTTGTCATAGACGTTGATCTGGTCGATCAAGAAGCCCATATTGTAATAGTCAGGAATACCCGTTTGGTGAGCTAAGCATTGCTTGATAGTTGCTTCATCCGCATTGGGCAGCTTCTGGACAATATCCTCCGGCAAATAGTTTTTGATGGGATCATCTATGCCGATTAGTCCTTGTTCAATCAAGCGATAAATTACAGCCGAGGTAAAGGGTTTAGAGATACTCGCGATCATCATGCGGTCGCAGGCTCTCATGGCGCGTTGTGCTGCTAGATCGGCCATGCCATGACTGCCGGCCCAAATACCATCAGCATCTTTGATAAAAATAGTGGTGCCTACTATGCCTCTGGCTGCGTTACGATCAACGATTTCCTGATAGAGACCAGCCTTGGGGTGTTGGCTAAAATCCTTGTAGACTTCATCACAAGCCCCGAGATCAGTGGGTGTGAGATCGACTTCAGGTTGACAGGCGCTGGCAAGCAATAAAATTAAGCTGAGAAATATGAGTGATTTGCTCATTGTATTCTGTGTTTGGTGGTAAAAAAGGATGACTAGAGATTGTAAGAAATACCGATTTGATAAAATGAGTGAGGAAATACAGGGATGCCATTGGCAAAAGGACCTTCCACGCCAAATCGATATTGGACAAAGGGATTTACTTTGCTATTGGGCAAAAAGAGGGCGGTGAAACCAAGTTCGGCCATTACATGTGGTCGGCCATACTGAGTGATGGCTTGATACTCTCCATTTTGTAGTTCGTAGATGTTACCTGGAAAGAAAGAGTGCAGATACCCTAGAGAAGGCGCGAGTTCTAATTGCACCACATCTGCGACTGGCATTTGCCAAGCATAGCTGGCTTTGAGATAGAAGGCAGATTCGATACTGGGGTTAAAAAAGTAGCCTCCAGATACCCACCACTGGGTGGAACGATTAGTCCCTTCCTTTGGCTTGGGAGCAAATCCGTAACTCAGTTCGACTCCGGGATGGAGTTCCGCGAAGCTGGTAAATGGAAAGGTAGAGGCCTCTTGCATTGCGCCTATCCTAATAGACTGCGCTTGTAGGCTTCCCAGGCTTAGAAAGATTCCGAGCACAAGGCTCAAATAGATTGTCTTCATTTGGAAAAACTTTGTGTGATTAATTTTCCTCAAGGACGCTCTAAAAACTGGAAGAATGCACGGAATCCGCACTTTTTGACTGAAACGGACAGATAATTGACTCAGGCGGACAGCCAATTTAAGAAGAGAGGACTGCGGGCTTTACTGACGGTAATTTCGCCCTCATAATGAGTCAAATTTTTGAGGCTGATGAGGAGTTTTCGGGTGCTTGTTTTCTGATGGCTCGCCACAAATTGCCGCTGAATGATCTGCGCCCGATTTGCTTGAAAGAAATCTGCTTCTGGTAATTCCTCTACCAATTGCTTAATCGTTTTTTCTACTAATAGCTTCTGCCCATCCTTGAGATAGGCAAAGCTCAGACGCTCCTGAGAAGCAATCAGCACGATTTCTTCGAGCGCTACTAAAACAGTTTTGTTGCGAGAAATCATCGCCAGCGGCTTGGCCGCTATTGGCACTTCTGTTTTTACTATTTCAGGGGAGGGATAATCGTTCTGCGAAGCAGTAATCTCAACCGAAGGCCTCTGAAATAGATAAAAACCAATATAAACCAAATTGAGTA